>JASJDS010000120.1 GCA_030065055.1 Calothrix sp. MO_192.B10 | reverse complement strand
GACTAAGTACGGTGGGGCACACCGAATCTTATAAGCTTGGGGAGTTCGACCCTCTAGTTTCGTTGGAGAAATCCTGCGGGGTTACGGTTGGACTATGAACCAAGAATCCTCGCCCTTTTAGGGCGGTGGAGTGTCAAAAAAGCCAATTATCATGTTTTAGGAGTCGATATTTCTCAGTCACTCATTGACATCGCTCGGAAGCGAGTACCAGATGCTGAATTTTTAGTTGAGTCTATTTTCCAAGTAGAAATTCCTCCATGTAATGCGGTGATTTCCATTGGCGAATGTGTCAACTATCTATTTGATACAGATAACAATACCCAAAACCTGGCTAACCTGTTTCAACGCATACACAATGCTTTAGCACTCGGAGGTGTATTCATCTTCGACATAGCAGAACCAGGACAGGTAACTAATGGGAAAACCCAAAGTTTTACCGCAGGAGAAGATTGGATAGTAGTGGTAGAAAAAGAAGAAGATATAAAGCAAGGGATATTAACCAGGCGAATTATTACCTTTCGCCAGGTAGGAGAACAATACAGGCGGGATGATGAAACACATCATCTGCGGTTATATCCAGCAACAGAGATGGAAAAGCAATTACGTCAAGTGGGTTTCCAGGTAGAAACAAGGGATAACTACGGTAATTTTCATCTCCCCAAGGCACACAGGGCATTTATTGCTCGCAAACCAGGATAAATTTACATATACTCCTATTTCTACTGCCCCATTATCCAAAATAAGTTAACTTAAATATATATAGAAATTGATTCTCAACTAAACTAAACAAACTATCCCCATCTCAGCCCTAAGGCAAAAACAACTTAACTAACTTCCCATGAACATCTTCAGCAACTTAATTTCCCAACCCACTCAAGAAAAGCGTCCCAAAAGACAACGCCGAGGAATTGAAATTAAATCCCAGCGCGAAATAGAGATTATGCGACAATCTGCCAAAATTGTTGCCACAGTCCTCAAGGAAATCTCTGAGTTGGTACAGCCAGGAATGACAACTGCTGACTTAGATGCTTATGCAGAAAAACGTATCCGAGAAATGGATGCAACTCCCAGCTTTAAGGGATATCACGGCTTTCCTGGCTCTATTTGTTCCAGTATTAACAATGAAGTTGTACATGGAATCCCTAATGCGAAAAAAGTTATCCGTACAGGGGATGTATTAAAGGTAGATACGGGTGCTTTTTATCAAGGTTTTCATGGAGACTCCTGTATTACCATCGCCGTCGGGGAAGTAACTCCAGAAGCTGCAAAACTAATTCGCGTAGCGGAAGAAAGTCTTTACAAAGGTATTGAACAAGTCAAGGCTGGTAATTACCTAATTGATATCGCAGGAGCCATTGAAGATCATGTCAAGGCAAATGGGTTTAGTGTGGTAGAAGATTTCACTGGACATGGAGTAGGTCGTAATTTACACGAAGAACCTTCCGTGTTCAACTTCCGCACCAAGGATATGCCTAATGTAAAATTGCGTGCGGGAATGACTTTGGCAATTGAACCGATTTTGAATGCGGGTTCCAGATTCACCCGGATTTTGTCAGATAGATGGACGGCTGTAACGGTTGATAACTCCCTATCGGCTCAGTTTGAGCATACCGTGTTGGTGACAAATACAGGTTATGAAATTTTAACCGATCGCACGAAAGTTTAAGAAAAGATTAAAAATTACTGCTATCCCACCCAAAGATTACTGATTAAAAAAACCACAGAGGCGCAGAGAACGCAGAGGATAGAGAGATTTGGGAGATAGGTAACTTACACCACCAAAGGGAGTAATTATCCCAGTTTAGGGTTTTGGCATCTACCATTGGTGTCAACCTAATGCCCAAATTTTTACATATTCTCGTTTCCAGTTTCTAGCTGGAAACGTATTCTTGGCGGCTCTGCCGCCTTCGACACGAGGCAGAGCCTCGAAAGTGACATTCCAAGGCTTGAGCCTGGGAATGAGACCAAAATTTTGGATTTTAGATTGATTCCACAGTTCAACTCGTGCCAACAGTTGTGTAAGTTGGCAAACTATCACACATCTAATAACCAGGGATTCGGTGATGGTAGATAGTTAATTGTGTGTAACTGTTCAAACCATCACAACCCCTGAGAACCCCTAACCTTTCCCAGACAAGATGGAAGTGGAACACTAAGGGGAGGGGAGAAGATGTATTTCAACCTATTTATCAGTTCCACTATTGGAATTTTTGTTTCCGTACTTCTAGCCTTTGGGATTTTCCAATGGTTACATATCCCTGTGGGTAATTTCTTAGATTGGATTATTGGTGGTGCCAGTTTTTGGTGGTTATTGGTAATTGTCACAGTACCGTGGAATATACACTTTCAAGCCAAGGAAGTGTTAGCAGAAGCGGAACAATCCACCAAAAAGGAAATTCCCGTGGATGAAAAACAACTTAATTATGTTCAGGTATTGTCAAAGCGATCGCTACTGCTTGCCATTGGTTTACACTTAGTATCAGCACTTGGTCTTTACATCCTGGCGGTTACTGGTGTGAGTGCGGTAGGATATCTTGGTTCTGGTGCGGCTTTGCTGTTAACAGGTTTACGTCCAGCCATTAGCGCGTATCAGTATTTATACGCCCGTTTGACAATGATTCGTCAAGAGTTTAAGTATCCCCGGGAAGATATTGTGGAATTGCGTCACCGGGTAGAAACTGTGGAAACAACCGTTAAACGGTTAGAAGAACAACTCAATCCAGATAATTCTCATTCATTAACTAGTAAACAACAACGAGATACTGAAGAAGCCCGCAAAGCTTTAGCGCGAATAACTGCAAATGTAGAAGAATTACGCGCCATCAATCAAAAAGAACACGAAAGTTTATCTAGGGAAGCCAGACAAGCCATTGCTCAACTTTCCACCGATGGACAATTTTTGGATCATGTGCGGGAAATTATCCGCTTTTTCAAGACAGCGTAGGTGATGAAGGAGTGAAGGAGTGAGGGAGTGTAGACACGAAGTGGCTTCCCGCAGGGTAGGAGTGAGGGAGTGAAGGAGTGTAGACACGAAGTGGCTTCTCGTAGACACGGAGTGGCTTCTCGTAGACACGAAGTGGCTTCCCGAAGGGTAGAGTAGAGTAGGAGTGAGGGAGTGAGGGAAGTATTTTCATGCTTGGTTGTGGGATTTTCCCGTGGGGGGCTAGCTTGAAAGTGAGGAGTTCGTAGGGGCGCTGCGGCTTGCGCCCTATAGAATTTAGAATTTAGAATTTAGAAAAAAATACAGGACTAAAGCTGGGTGTGACAATCGTTGGTTGGTGTGACGCTATCACTCTCATTGCTAGGTTGAAACATTTTCCCAGTGTCACACAGCCTACAGAAAAAATATGCCAGTTGCATAAGTCCTAAATACTTTTGAATGGGTGACTTTTGAATTTTGAATTTTGACTTCCGCGCAGCGGTGCTAGTTTTCGGTATACTTGGTGGAAGTTTGTTTTAAGAATTTACCTATGAAACGGCTCCTCAAGCAATTATATTACTGGCAAAAATATATTTACCAAAACCTAATTATATTATTGGCGATCGCAATGTCAATGGCATTGTTTACCACACCAGCTTTGGCTACAGGTTTGTATGATATGCCTACCCTGAAAGCTGGCGATCCTACTTGGATTGTAGATGAAGCAGAAGTACTCAGCCGGAGCAATGAAGGTAGCATTAGCAATACCTTGAAGGAATTGGCAGACCAAACAGGGAATGAAGTAAGAATAGTCACCATTCGTCGTCTTGATTACGGAGAAACACCTACCACCTTTACCCAAGCACTATTTAAAAAATGGTTCCCTACACCAGAAGCACAAGCGAATCAAGCCTTGTTAATGGTTGATACACTGACTAATAGTTCAGCAATTGTCACAGGCGATCGCGTCAAATCCTTGATGTCCGATGAAATTGCCGAGAGTGTAGCATCGGAAACATTAATGGCACCCTTGCGGAATGGGAATAAATACAATCAAGCCTTTCTTGATGCGAGCGATCGTATAGTTGCTGTATTATCAGGACAACCCGATCCTGGTCCACCAGAAATTGTTGATAATGTACAATTGGAATCTAATTTTGTGAAAGCGGATGAAGTGGATCGAGGTAATGCAACCGCTTGGGTAATAGGATTATTGGTTGCTGCCACTATCATTCCTATGGCAACCTATTACATTTACCAAGTCAACCAACCCTCTTCTGAAGGATAGGGTAATACCATTTTGAAAAAAGAATGGAATAGATGGGTATAACAGTAGGGGCACGGCATCAGAGTGATAATTTGGTACACCAAAAGATTGTGGGCGCCGTGCCCTTAGTCAGACGGCATCAGAGTGATAATTTGGTACACCAAAAGATTGTGGGCGCCGTGCCCTTAGTCAGACGGCATCAGAGTGATAATTTGGTACACCAAAAGATTGTGGGCGCCGTGCCCTGAGGAAAAATGGGGAACATCCCAATTTTTCAACAATATGGGGTAGTGGGAGCCGGAAAGCTCCCTTTATATACAAAGCGGACTTTCCAGTTCGCACTACAAACTCCTCTAGGGCGCAAGCATTGCGCCCCTACAAACTCATTTTTTAATCTTGTATATATTCTTCCCCTGAAATTAAAGCCATTTCCGCTTTGGTAAATTCTCTACCCAGATAAGCTGCATGGTCTAACATAGTTACTGGACAGGGGTTGGTTTTCTCAAATAGTTCTACACACAATTCCTTGGCAGTTCTACCAGTATAAACAGTGGTGTGAGTTCGTTCTACTTTACCACGGGCGGGAATTACTTTTCCTGTTTCTGGATCGACAGCCAAACCACGCTCATCAATTACATTGGTAAAATGCTTGGCACAAATTAGACTAGCTTCCCGATCCAGATAAATAATAAAATAGCCACTGGGATCGAGGTCAATGTGACGCTGAGATAAGCGATTATCTATCTGTGCTAAATTTTCAACTGTCAAATCCATAGTCATAATCAAAACAATTTTATACAAACTTGTGACTGGCAATCTTTAACTATGTAAAGTTGTCAGCTTCAGTCATGGTTATATGAGCGATACTACATATTTAAGTGTAGTAGTTTGTTTACATCGAATCATCCCAATTTTGGTAATACTTTCGGGATTTGCTTGTATTTGATTGTAACTACAATACGGCACATACTTCCCTATCCCTGGTTCATAAGTTTAAAATGCAGCAAACTCCAAAATGGCAACAGGTTTTCATTAAATGGCTTCCTACGGGTGCTGGAATTTGGGTAACAGCGTCCTCTCTCTTTAGTCAAGAATGGATGCAAGCGGCTATTTCATCTGTTGCCAGTGCTAGCTGGTTGGTTGTAACTAGTCTTGTTGAGGGGTATCTGGAAGGGTTAAAGGAAGGTTTAAAGGAGGGAGGTAAAAACCGGGGTAAAAAGTCAGCAGAGTCGTTGCTGAAACAAGCTGATACTTTACCGGATAAGGTGCGGTGGATGACATCTGGCTTTCAGGATAAGTATTACCGCAGTTTGAAAGATAAATGCCTGAAGTTGAAAACCGAAGGATTCAATATTGGTTTATCTGCATTAAATCTAGAAGATGTGTTTGTCCCCCTGAAAGTTGCAAGTTCTGTTCCCCGGAATGTTGCTGGGGGAATTATCAGTAGGTTGGAAGAGTCACAAAAGAGTGGGGAAATATGGCATTTTTTAGCCAATAATCCTGGAAAAACTGGGAAAATTGGTAATGACCGATGTATAGTAATTCTCGCGCCACCAGGTTCTGGTAAAACCACGCTGCTGCAACATATTACCCTTACCTATGCTCAAAAAAGCCACCACAAGGATAAAAATAAACGTAAAGCACCAAATTTTATTCCTGTATTATTACGGTTGCGGGATGTACGGGAACAACTCATCAAGCAAAAACCTCCCAGTTTAAATGAACTCATTCGAGAAGAAGTTAAACGCCTACCTTCCTGTAAACAACTCAACCCCCCACCCAATTGGTTTGAGGAGCGTTTAAGAAATGGTAAGTGCTTGGTAATGTTAGATGGATTGGATGAAGTTACCAAGAAAGCTGAACGCTCTCAGGTGAGCCGATGGGTAAGCGAACAGATGAGAAATTACTCCCAGGCTACTTTTATCCTCACATCCCGTCCCCACGGTTATCAACGGGAGATTTTAGGGGAACAGGTGGATAGGGTGTTAGCGGTGCAGCCTTTCACTTTGTCTCAGATGAAGCGATTTATCCACAAATGGTATGAACAAACTGAGGTAAATCAACAAAGGCGCAATACTCCAGCAGTGCGACAGGAAGCTGAGGAGAAAGCAAAGGATTTGATTGAAGCACTACTTCAGAATCCAGCTATTCGGAAAATGGCGAGTAACCCTTTGTTGGTGACGATGATTGCGACTGTTCACTACTTGGGGAATGCACTACCAGGAAGAAGGGTAGAGCTTTATAAGGAAATTTGCGATGTGTTGTTGGGTAGGCGAATTTATGCCAAGAAACTCAATTTACCGCTCATAGCAGAACAAAACCAGTTACTGTTGCAGAAGCTAGCACTTGATTTAATGGAGAGGGGAACCCAAAAGTTTGATTCTCCAGCAGCGAAGTTACTAATTCAAGAAGATTTGGAAAAAGCATCTACCAATCAGATGACTGTGGAAGAATGGCTGGAGATGATTAAAAATAATGTGGGATTAATTGTAGAGAAAGAAATCGGCAGTTATGAGTTTGCTCATTTAAGTTTTCAAGAATATTTAGCTGCTGTTGAGCTGAAAAAGTTAATTCAAGCAGATAAAGATAGAGAAAATATCTTAATTCAAAATATACCAAATTCTAATTGGGCAGAAACTATTCGTCTTTACGCTGCCCAAAGTGAGGATAATACAAAAATTATTCAAGTCGCGCTGCAAAATTCTACCGTTGCTTCCTTGAGTTTGGCTTATGATTGTCTGCAAGAGGGTGGGAAACAAAAGGTAGATAGAGAAACTCAACGCCAATTAGAACAAAGGCTGGTATCAGGTTTAGAATCCAGTGAACCTGAGATTACAAAAATGGCAGCACAGGTGAGTTTATCTCGCAGGTTGAATCGTTTATTGGTTATTGATGATAATATTTCCATTGACCGCAGTTATATTAATTGTGCGGAATATCAACTTTTTGTTGATGAGCAATTAAATTCACAGTTTCGTTTTCAATCTGGAAGTGCTGTAAGACCAATTACTGGTATTAGTTATGAGAATGCTATTGGGTTTTGTACTTGGTTGAATGGCAGTGGTTCATGTTTCATCAGCAATAATGGTAATGCTGAAAATATCTATTATTACAGATTGCCTACTGTCCAGGAGACTCAAGAAATTGCAGCGACACAAGCATCTCAGCAATTAGAATGTTGGACTATAGGAGAAAGTAATAACGGCAATTCAGAAAGGAAGGGTATTCGAGTAATTAGAGCGAAGATTTCCACAACATATACCAGGCTTGCTAATTATCTTGTAGCTGGGGAATGGCAACAAGCTGATGAGGAAACAGCACAAATTATGCTCAAGATTGCTAACCGGGAAAGTGCAGGTAATTTTGATGTTGAGTCAATCAAAAATATTCCCTGTGAAGAACTCCAGACTATTGATAGATTGTGGTTGCATTATTCTAAGGGAGGTTTTGGTTTAGGAATACAAGCCACTGTTTGGGAAACTGTTGGAGGAAATCCAATTAACCCTAATTTATGGTGCTTGAATTATGCTGCCAATACTGAAGATATTTTCCTAAATTTTGTCCGTAGATTAAAGGCTTGTGGAATAAAGTCACCCCTGCCATTATGTAAATCTGATGTTGTCACAGTTAATTCCCAAGGACAGGAAATTCAACGGGAACAGAATCAAGCCACATATTTTACTGAGAATTTGGGTAATGGTGTTGCTTTGGATTTGGTTAGTATTCCTGGCGGTACATTTATGATGGGTACGGAAGATGAAGAAATAGAAAGGCTGGTTCAGAAATTCAATTGGGAAGGTTTTAGAAGAGAAAAACCACAACACCAAGTCGCCGTTCAAACTTTCTTCATGGGTAAATACCCAGTAACACAAGCACAGTGGAAAGCTGTAGCAGCACTACCCAAAGTCAACCAGGATTTGGAAGCAGAACCTGCTTATTTTCAAGGAAATAACCGTCTTGTAGAGCGAGTATCTTGGTATGATGCGGTGGAATTTTGCTTACGCCTCTCCCAGTATACAGGCAGACAATATCGCCTTCCCAGCGAAGCAGAATGGGAATATGCTTGTCGTGCTGGTACTGTCACGCCGTTTCATTTTGGTGAAACTATTGCTGGTGATTTAGCTAATTATCGTGCCAGCGAAACCTTTGCTGAGGAATCCAAAGGAGAATACCGGGAACAAACTACCCCTGTAGGACAATTTCCGCCCAACGCCTTTGGTTTGTACGATATGCACGGAAATGTTTGGGAATGGTGTCTTGATGATTGGCATGATAACTATGAAAATGCGCCCACAGATGGCAGTGTCTGGTTTGATGGTGATGATGATAATCTTTATCAAAAGACTGGTAATGCTGTGCTGCGGGGCGGTTCCTGGCTCATCAATCCTAGATACTGCCGCTCGGCGTACCGCGGCAACCTCAATGGGGTGGAGCGCGACAGCTTCGACAACTTTATTGGTTTTCGTGTTGTCTGCGCGTTCGGGAGGATTCTTCAGTAGCCCTTTGTACTTTAGTCCTTTTCCCCTTTGCACTTTTTTTCTTTACCCTTCCTGAGCGTAACGGAGTGGAGCGATCTAAAAATTTTTTTCAAATATTACGTTTTTCAAATATTTTTTAATTTTGATGTTTTTGTTTTCATATTAGGTGGTTTATGAAAATAATCTTACCTTTTACCCAATGAAGAGGGCGCAAGCATTGCGCCCCTACGGTGAATATGCGATGGGACAAATATTCTAATGATGAATTGTCAGGCGTAGGTTGGGTTGAGGAACGTAGACGCAACACCCGAAGAAATTGGTATTGTTGGGTTTCACTCCGTTTAGCCCACATTCCCACCTGGAAATGAATTTCCAGGCTGATAAACCAAGTACGTTTAAACGTACTGAAAATATGTCCCAGTCTGATTTATCAACCTTTGTCTTTGAGCCTGGGATTTTAATCCAAGGCGGATATTTGGACTATAGCAGTACCAAATCACGTTAGGACATTTTCACAAATTCGGGTGAGGTGGGCACGGCATCAGTCATCTTACAACCTATGGAAGAATATTGTAGGTGCCGTGCCCCTACAGGATAATTGATTTTTTGGTATTCTCCGTATTGAACGGAAAACTCCAGTTCTCAAGATGGATGAGGGTTAAAATGTGTCCTAACCTAAAACCGTAGGGCTATAGTTGAGAATACTGTAAGTGATGAGCGCCGGGAGCATCCCAAATATTAAATATTGTAGTGGGAGCCGGAAAGCCCGCATTAGATATCAAGGGAGCTTTCCGGCTCCCATTGCCATATATTTTTGAAAAATTGGGATGCTCTCCTATTTTTCTTAACTGAACCGTATTGCCCAATAATCCACCTGGAAATTTATTTCCAGGCTCATACACGAAGTGCGTTAAAACGCACTCTCATTGCTTACCCAGTCTGATTTATCAGACTTTGTCTTTGAGCCTGGGAATTGATTCCTAGGCGGACATTTGGGCTAATTGAGAATGCTGTAAGTGATGAGCGCTCCCACGAGGTGGAAGTCATCTGATCTAAAATCCCGTTTGCTCTTTATGGGTTAACTTACCATTGGTAAAAGTTGCAGTGATTTTAGAACCATCAAGGTTTTTCCAAATAAATACTCTATTTGTGGTATTATGTTTGGTTTCAGTGCCAGCATCTAAGATTGCTTGTACTGCTACTAGCGGCATTCCCAATGTCAATCTTTCATACTTCACAAGAGTATATTGACGTTTATAATTTAGTCCAATAGCAAATACGATTGCAATTACTACAAGTAAACGATCGCTTGAGTTTGCTAAAATAGACAGTAGAGAGCTAACGTCTATCCCAAAGACGGTGAATTTATGATTTTTCATTTTTAGTTCTCAGTTGATAGTTTTATGTTTTTGGCTGAGTACCAGTCAGCCTTAGACAATTTGACCATTCCTCTTAATAGCCTTTGGTTGAGTACCAGTCAGCCAAAGGCTATTAACAAAATGGGTATTAATAATTTAGGACTAAGCTCCAACCACTCATTTACATATGATTATTGATTAGCCCTTCAGATAAACCCTGATAAACTTAAAAACTAATAAAAAAGGAAAAGAGTAAAAATATTGATTTTGTACACAAATTATTTTTAATCTTTTCATTTCAACAAAAGTATATCTATAAGCACATTTTGACAGTATTCGTCATTTCCCTGAAGTTTTGAGGGGTCAGACTCTACGTACACGTAAAAATACGGATAAAATTTTTACGAAATGCAAATAAATTAATAAAGAATTAAAATTTCACTTGCAATATACCAAAAAATACTTAATCTCTATAGTGTTAAATTGTAATTTAAAATATATATTTTTTAAAATTTTCTATGTATTATCCGTATATTTATTGCCCAAGCACTGAAAAACTGTAAGTTCTGTTGGGTATAAATTTTGGAATGGCAAAATGTACTTAGAGAATGCTTGAAGCGATGGAGATATTGTAGCAAAAGTTACTATTTTGAGGTGAAATATTAAAGAAATCAGTAGTTTGTGATCCTCTGATGCTGATGACACTTGCAGTCAGGCGTAGGTTGGGATGGCGAAAAATCATTAGATATAAGGGAGGGGAAAGGGATTTTTGCCGTGTTAATCTCCGGGGACAGGACTAAAGCGATCGCTCTCGATCTTCAGGAACGAAATGCAAATTACAGCAGTTTTCTACCATCTATGGAATAAAAAGCCGACCAACTCCCATGTAGTTCTCAAGTTCTAGAGCGATTTCAACAAGACGGTCAACACAGCGTTCTCGATATTCAGATTCATCCATCCGGGCAAGATCGCTGATTGTGAGAATCGGCAATGAAGCGGATGTATTCTCCTCACGCATCACTTGTTCTAAAGAATCCTCACCTTTCATGTTACGGTTAGCAGTGAGAATCAACATTTGATTTGCCTGAGCATAATTCCAAACAACACGGTCGCTGCTGTTCATTGGCAGCCCAGCTTCTCTAAAAGAAACAAACTGGATAGCCAATAAGTCAAGCCAACCGCGCTTTGCGAGAATCCCTAACAAAATGACAGCATAACCATCTAAATTATAGTCAACCAGCAGATTCATACCTTAACTGAAGCACGATCCGCTTTCTGTTGATCGAGTTTTGCCCACAGAGCTTCTTGTTCTGGTTTATGTGGCTTTGCAGCAAGATAAGCTAGGCGATGGCGGTTACGATCTTCCCAATACTGACGAATTTCTTCTCTGGTTTGAAGAACTTGTTGATATTCAGCTTCTACCTGAGTACGATTCGCTTCAATGTAAAGCAAGGCAGCTTTAATCTGTGCATCTGTTAAGTTAAATTTGTCGCGAATTAGTTTAGGTGGGTACTGCGCTCTGAGAAAATCCATCACATCGTAGAGACTGGTGCGGGTACCTGCGATCGTCAATCCACGTTCTGTGCGAATAATTTCTGAGCGACTATCAAAAGCTGGAACCATCTTCCACATCCCTTCCGAACTCAGGTTGTTTATCTTATTTTAGAGGATAAAAATAAGCTTCAGGTGGTGCCTAAAATACCGCCCACAGGCTGGAAGCCTGGGGCTACACGAGCATTAGACGCAACAGCGGCTGACCGCAGGGTAGCCTGCCGACCCAGGTTTAGTTCAATTAGCCGTACCATTCTATGGTGACAGTGGGATTTTGGGAGTTGCAAGGGGCGTTACCCCTGATTCGCCAACAGCATCCTTATTAAGGAAAGGGAAAGATTTTTATGCAGTAAAAAGCGAGGGTGAGGTGACGACTCATTTTTGACTAAAAGGCAATTCTGTATTAATGCCGTCAATTTCCTGCTGTTCCAACTCATTCACTTCACCGATGTAAGCACATAAAATATGCTGCAAGCGATCGCTATAAAAACGGTGTAAACTATGATTGGGTTTAGCTGGGAAACCGCGACGTTTTTTATGTCTTCCCCCAGCGCCGGGATCGAATAACTGCATATTGTTTGCGATCGCCCAGTCAATTGGTGCATAATAACAAGCATTAAAATGTAGGTTATTTATTTCCTGAAAGCTTCCCCAATAACGCCCATACAGGCGATCCTCTTTAAATATACAAAAAGACATTCCCAGGGGTTGACGCTCGTCATGCTCGCTGTAAGCAGCCACCAACAGAAGCCGGTGACGATAATTATGTAATAGTTCAAAAAATCTCTTAGTTAGGTACTTACTACCCCACCAACCAAACTTGTCACAGGTATCCCCATAGAAATCATACATCAACTCTAACAAGGAATTGGAAATGCGATCGCCTGTTAAGGTTTGCAGTTGTAAACCAGCTTTCGCCATCGCCTTGCGTTCTCGCTTGATATTACGACGTTGGTTGGCATTAAATACAGCTAGGTAGTCATCAAAATCGTTAAATCCCAAATTTTCCCAGATATAACTATGATGCAACCAAGCAGTAAAACCTTGATTTTCAATTAATGGTTTCCATTGAGGATCGACAAATAAGAAATGACAACCACTTAAACGGTGTTTGATACAGAAAGCATCTATTTCATGTACCATCATTGCCGTAATTTCTGCCTCATCTTCCCCTGGTGCAATCAAAAATCGATAACCTTCCACCGGGGTAAAAGGAGACATCCCCAACATTTTGGGATAATAATCTATCCCCAAACGTTCCGCTAAATTAGCCCATTGATGGTCAAAGACAAACTCACCGTAACTGTGTCCCTTAATATATAATGGAGCCGCAGCAATTAGAGTTTTTTCCCGCCATAGTGTTAAATGATTAGGTAGCCAACCATTTCTTGCGATCGCACTACCAGATACTTCTAAATTATACAGCCACTCCCACTCTAAAAACGGAGTTTTTAACGGCATTGCCAAAGCATCCCAAGCTGATTGGGGAATTTCAGCAATTTTTTGTGTCCAAGCAACAGAGTAACTAGGCTTTGTTTTTTCCACCATTGTGGTTTATCCAAGTAATAAGTAATATGAGTTAGGAGTTAGGAGTTAGGAGTTAGGAGTTAGGAGTTAGTTGAGGAAAATCATTTTCATACTTGATGGTGAAATTTTTTTGATCGAGACTACCTTCTGCCTTGTTTTTTCAGAGTAATCACCCGGACTTGATATTATTTACTAGTGACTTTTGATTTTTGACTTTTGACTTTTGACTTTTGACTTTTGACTTGCGCGTAGTGCTATACCAATTATGTACGTGTAGTGATAGTTCTGGGAAAAATTCCAGAAAATCTGCTTCTAAATTATGATAATGTGCCTTCAATTCATTAATTCCATGATTCAATGAAAAATCCCTTTGCCGACGCGCAGATAATTTTTGTGATATCCTCCTTAAGGTATTTTCCACACCCATAATTTGCTGGTAAGCACCCAACCAATCTTCCCTTGCCATCCGACGAATAATATCCCTCACTGCTGGGGGAAGTTCTCCCCTATAGGCTTGGAAGGATTGATAAATTTCAGTAGTAAATACTTCTAAAGGCTGTGGGGAAAAACAAGACCAATTTTTTGCTAAAAAATGGTCATAAAAAACATCTACCAGGATGCCGGAAAATCTTCTATATTGTCTATTGAGACGCTGTTTACTGCGACGCACAATATCATGACTATCAGTAAATATATCGATAATTTGATGGCACTCAATGCCATGACGGATACCATCGTTTAAATCCTGACGTGCCACTCCTTTGACTAAATCAGCAAGTATATTTCCCAAACGACTTTCAATATTGCGTTCAGATAACAATAAGTGGGCTAGCCAGTTCATAATTGCATGGTGATTAAACAGCCATTTTCCCAACCTATTATAAGGTACTTTCAGTGACAAAAATATGCGATCGCTCCTTGGGCGGCTCCCTTCAGGAGCATCGCAGTCATTCAATTTTGGATTTTGGATTTTGGATTTTGGATTGTCCCTATGTCTAAAGCCAAGGACTTGAAACCCACATAATTACCAATTACCAATTATTTGGCCATTTCCTCGCAAGGGCACAGCGTGTTTAAGGTTATTGGATACACCAATAAATTGTAGGTGTTCCCTCCATCACTCCATCACTCCATCACTCCCTCACTCCATCACTCCATCACTCCTACTCTTCGAGAAGCCACTTCGTGTCTACACTCCATCACTCCCTCACTCCCTATTTCCCGTGCGTAAATTCCTAATTGACACAGATACCGCTTCCGATGATGCCGTTGCCCTGATTATGGCTCATCGGTGGCAAGACGTAAAAGTAGAGGCAATTACCATTGTCAGTGGTAATGTATCCGTTGAACAAGGGACTAAAAATGCACTTTATACCTTGGAAGTTTGTCATGCTTCTACACCTGTATATATCGGTTGTGCCAAACCTATGTTGCGAGAAGCTGTTTATGCTGATTGGTTTCATGGGGAAGATGGTATGGGTAATATGCACTACCCAGAACCCCAAAGCCAAGCGCGTTCCCTTCACGCAATTGATGTGATTATTGACACCATTAAATCTCATCCCGGTGAAATTACCCTGGTTACCCTCGGACCCCTGACAAATATTGCCACAGCTTTGATTCGCGCTCCCGAAATTGCCAGTTTAGTCCAGCGTTGCGTAATTATGGGTGGTGCGGCAAATACCTTAGGGAACGTAACCCCAGCAGCAGAATATAATATCTGGGTAGATCCAGAAGCGGCGAAAATAGTCTTCCATAGCGGAATGGCGATGGAAATGGTGGGTTGGGAGTTGAGTCGCCATGATGCAGCATTAACCCAATCAGAAATGGATGCTATTACTAGTATTGGTACAGCTACCGCCAAGTTAGCAATGGACTGTAATAGAACTGCCGTAGCTGCCAGTTCACAAATTCAAAATGCCCCTGGCTTAACTTTAGCCGATCCAGTGGCTATGGCGATCGCTCTCGACCCGGACATAATTACTAGTCAAGGTAAATACTTTGTAGATGTGGAAACTACTGGTATTTTGACCAGGGGAACAACAGTGGTGGATGAGCTTAATGTGCTAAATAAAACTCCAAATATGCAAGTAGTTTGGTCAATTAATGTGCAGCGATGGAAAGAAATGTTACACCAGTGTTTGCGCTGATAATATGCTTGCACCTCTTATAGCATCAGTGTAGAAAAGTCCATTTTTTAAGTAACGGCAGAGGACATCTGTGGAGAAGGAAAAATCCCTTCTCCTGAATGCCCGTTCCCCAGCGCGTTCCCGTTGGCAGAGCCAGCCCGTAGGGCTTAGGGAAAACCCTCTGGGCGACGAAAGAAAGTTATTTGAGTAGATGGGAATCGTCACACTTTAGGCTGGCGGGGATGCCAAAGTGCTAATGATGAGTGACCAGACATGACATAGCATTAGCATCTGGAATTACGTCAACAGCAATTGCTGAAGCATCAATGCGAGTATCACCAACATCAGCACCAGTTAATTGGGATAATGATAGAGCATCGGCAAATTCAGGAGCTAATAATAAGTCTGCATCAGCAATAGTTAGTTCTTCAGGAGTAGCAG
>JASJDS010000304.1 GCA_030065055.1 Calothrix sp. MO_192.B10 | reverse complement strand
ACCAAATTAGTCAAAATGGAGGATTAAGGTTATGTAGTGTGGATCTCAATTTAGATGGAGACATTGCTGTTTGCTCAATCCTGTCAAGCGACGGTACGGGAAATGTGAGAGAGTTAGCCACTCGATTTATCAAAGGATACTCACGTCACCAACACCGTAGTCAGAGACTTTTAGGGAAAGATGCACGACAGAAAACTCTCACTAATGCTGGTGAAACTTTAGAGGCAATGAACGCCGGTTTATGGCGAAAACTGAAAAATCGAGAACCCTATGAAGCCGAAAGAGTTAGTCGTCGGATTACCAATTTGGCTCACCAATATGGGGCAACTGTGATTGTGTTTGAACATTTGACTAACCTGAAACCAAGTCGTGCTAAGTATTCTCGTCGTTCTAATCAAAAACGGGCTTATTGGTTGAAATCTGCTATCTTCAATCGCACAAAAGATAAAGCTATTAATGATTACGGAATTGTTACAGTCAGAGTATCTCCCAAGAACACCAGTCGAGTTTGGGCGATAGATGGAACTTTTGTCCTCAGAGGAAACCAAATTAGTGATACAGGGTTTATCTTCACCCCCCAAGGTATGGGAGCTTTAGTCTGATCTCAAACAGGAGAAATAGCCAACAGTGACTTAAATGCCGCTCGCAATATTGGGTTACGTTATTTTTCCAAGTTTTTTCAAAAGCCGACTCTGGTAACAGAGAGGTTTGAGACAGTTGCTATGAACTATTGTGGCTCAGTAGTACCAATTCTCTCAAAGGGATGTGGCGATCCCTGTAATTTAGCTACCTAATTAGGTATTCAATCAAGTTAGAGCTAGTCTCTAGGGCTTGGGATTCCTCTAGGGTAGGTGAGTTCAAAAAACTCTAAATTATTGCGATTTATGGTGATTTAGAGGTGTCACATAGCCATTAAATGAGGAAAGCGATATGAGTCACAAATCTACTGAAAAAAATCCAAAAGTTAAGGCAACATCTGCTATCTGGGGCTGTGCTATTGGTATGTTGGGCGTGTGTGTCCCCTTAGTTGCCATCACCGAGAGTGGAATTATATTGCCCCTTCTGGTGATTCTGGGTGCTGGCGGTGGGACAGCAGCAGTTTGGTTTTCACCCGATAAACGCCAGCTTCAAGAGGCTCATTTAGCTCAAACTGTGAAGGCGTTGGAGGAACGGGTTATGAATCTGGAGACGATTTACACCAGCCTTCCAGATACCACAAAACCCCTTCCACTGCCAGAAACAAAAGACCATCTTTGAGAAGTTACAAAGCAGAATCAAAAATTTGTTGTGCTGTAAGATTCAAATTAGGGAATAAAGGAGATACTATTGGGGTATTACCTCGAAATTGGGTAGTTTGATACTCGCCATCTACTAATTCACAAATAGTAATAGTTGGTTGTTTGGGATTACCAAGAAACCGTTTACCACCTAACGCTGCGTAATCGACAATCCAGTATTCGGGAATGCCCATTTCTTCATAATCGCCAAACTTATGATGGTAATCATCCCGCCAATTCGTACTCACAACCTCAACCACTAAGGGAATTGATGCAGCTTGGATGAGTGTGGATTGCTTTTTCCACAAAGGCTCGTTGACCAGATTGTCATGATTTACTAATAAAATATCTGGGGAATAGGTTGAACCATTGTCAGGAGTTTTGACTAGTCCTGTTTTGGGGATACGGTAAGGTAGTCCTAGAGGCACATACTCTATGGTGATTTTTTGAACTAAAAATCCAATCACATTTTCATGTTCGCCTGTTGGCGGTGGCATTTCGACAATTACCCCTTGATGTAGCTCATAGCGTACACCGTTATTAGGATACCACTCAATAAATTCTTCAAAGGTTGTTAGTTTGTTTGTTACTTGAGTCATGGTAATTCCTGACAGTAATCCTGAATCGGAATATATTGCAATACAGTTGACTTAAGGAACGCAACCCAAGGTTATCAAAGATTTGTTGGGTTTCCCTATCGCTCAACCCAACCTACGATTCTTCTCCATTAAACCTCGTCTACCTTGAGAACCGTAGTTTTAAACATGACTTTGGGATTGCTGCCTACCCTGCGGGAACGCTAAGAGCGAACGTCGCAATGACATATCTGAATAATTATAAACTCCAGGTTTCAACATGAATGAGGTTTAAACCGTATTGAAATATATTTGAGCTATTTCTATTATTGCTACTTTTTTGGTGTTTCTATCCCCAAAAAATTTGATTAACTACCAGGACATTTATTCTTGGTACGACGTTTCCAAATCCAACCTGAATGTGGAGAACTAATCTCTACCCAGCCATTTTCTTGCTTTCCAGTCGCCGTTACCTTAGTCCCGGCTTTAATCACCTTTCCTGTTTTTCTACCTCCAGACGAAGAACGTAAATTGGGCGATCGCACAACCACGATACAGTTGTTTTTAGGCTGAGACTGATTTTGACTGTTTATTTTTTGGTCAGGGGTATTTTGGTTGTTGATTGAGATGTAGTACCCGGTATTTTACTGAGAGGGAGTTGGTGCTATTGTGCTAATTATTGTAGCGATCGCATCATCAGAGATTAAATTGTTGCCAGTCTCAAATTAAGTAAAAATATCTCACGAAGAAGCAATAACCGCATATAATACCATTTTGAAACAAGAATGGGACAGATCACAGCACCAGAGTGATAGTTTTATACACTAAAAGATTGTGGATGCCGTGCCCTTACAATGTATGTGTCGCCAACATTATTTGAATTGGTATAATTATTTGCCGGAGATTGTATTATCATCAACAAAACAAGGTCAGAAATAAAGTATTGGTATGTCTTAAACTGCATATGTAATGCTTGTATTCCCAGCTTCTAAAGTAGAAACACCCATGACAGAATTACAGCTGCGCCTAAAAGATGGAAATACCTTCAAAACGGTGACAGTGGATAGAGAGGTTTTCACTATTGGACGTTTACCAGAATGTGACTTATCATTACCTTTTGCTGGCGTTTCTCGGTGTCATGCCCGTTTGGTAAATATATCTGAAGGTGTATGGACAATTGAGGATTTGGGTAGTAAAAATGGTACCCAAGTAAACGATCGCCTGATTAATTATCCTCAAGAGTTGCAGCATGGGGATATTTTGTGGCTAGGAGATGCCAAATTAGTAGTACAGTTAAAACTACCAGAGCTACCATGGGAAGGGAAACAGGAAGAAAATAACGGTCAAAAAACTATCCTTCGCAATGTGAAACAACTGCAACAGCAATGGATAGAAGTTGATCCCCAAGAAGGGAATTCCAGTAATAGAGATGTAATTATTGCCCGTCTGAAAGATTTAGTGGATATAGCCAAAAATCTTTCTGGTGCAACATCCATAGAAGAGATATTTTTTCAGGTAGAGACGGTTGTCTTCCGCTACCTCAATGGTATTGAACGGCTAGCATTATTAATAGACATCAGTGGTAATGGCAATCTAGAAGTAGTCAATTCCGCTGCTAAAACTCTTTCCCAACAACAATATTTGGCAGATGATAGCGATTGGATTAGTCGTACTATCTGCCAAAGGGTATTTAAGGAAAAAGTTGCCATCCAAACTGCTGATGCCCAAAATGACGAACGTTTTGCTGGAGAACAGAGTATTTTATTCAAAGGTATTCGTAGTGCAATGGCTGTACCTTTGTGGGATGAAAATAAGGTGGTAGGGGTACTCTATGCTGATGCCCGTCTTTTTGCTTCCCATTGGGTTGTGGAAGGTAAGGAAGAACTGAGTTTTTTTTCCACATTAGCAAACCTTGTTGCTTCCAGCGTTCAACGTTGGATGTTAGCAGAGAAGTTAAAAACAGAGGAATTGATTCGCCATCGATTAGAAAGGTATCATTCCCCAGCCGTGGTGCAACAATTGATTGCTGTGGGTAGTAAGTTGCCAGATGGGCGTTTACCTCCCCAAGAAAAGGAAATTAGTATTTTGTTTGCTGACATTGTGGGTTTTACAGCCATCTCAGAACGGTTTACACCCAGCCAAATTGCCGAATTACTGAATAATTTATTTGAGGAAATGCTACAAGAAATATTTACCTACGGCGGCACCTTAGATAAATATATTGGCGATTGTATTATGGCATTTTTTGGCGCTCCCGAACCCCAGGCGGATCATGCCGAACGTGCGGTAAATGCGGCTAAGGGAATGCTATCTCGTCTACAAACCCTGAATCACAATGGTTTTTGGCAAGAACCCTTACAATTACGAATTGCGATTAACAGTGGTAAGGCGGTGGTGGGAGATGTGGGTAGTTCCCAAAGGGTAGACTATACAGCATTGGGTGCAACTATTAATCTGGCATCGCGCATGGAAGGTATTTGTCCCCCTAGTGAATGCGTAATTGGTGAAGATACTTATCGTTTGCTTTCCCAACCCGATGACTTTCAAGAAATGGGGTATTATCGCTTTAAAGGTATTAATAGACCTGTTTGTGTTTACCGGACTCATCTAAGCAATTAAACTTGTCAACCCAGTATTTCCTTGATATTCTGAGAAATTTGAATTATCCCCACAAACACAGTCAAGAATTCCAGTCTTCCTAGGAACATTCCCACTATTTCCGTCCACAATAAGCCAGCAGGTGCATCAGCAGTTGTCACCCCCACAGATAATCCCACAGTACTTAAGGTACTAGCATATTCAAAGAGACTCTCAGGCAAAGAATAACCATAGGCGGTAATAATACCACTGCCTATGACATAGACAAACAGATACAAAAACACAAACATACTAATTTGGCGAATTTGACTGTCATTGAGAAAACGCTGGCGATTCCCATGCCAAATATTCGGTTCTGTGACTACACTGGTTGGTAACAGCATCCGCCGCACTTCCCACAGCAAACTCCGATAAATTATATAAATCCGATAGAGTTTAATACCTCCAGCAGTGGAACCCGTACCTCCACCAACTAACATCAAAATAATCATAATCAGCCATCCTAGGTGCTTCCAGTTGATATAGCTGACAGTGGCGTAACCCGTTGTCGATAAAGCTGCGATGGTTTCAAAAATGGATACCCGCATGGCTTTGGCTTGATTGGTATACAATCCTGGAGTGACTAGCAAAAACAAGATGCTCCCGCCTACAACTAACAAAAAAGCTTGTAATCTCATTTCTGCATTCCGCCATACCGCCTGAATCTTACCTTTGAGTAATAGATAGCAGGTAACATAATTCCAACTACCAAGCAGCATCAAACCAATGATAACGACTTCAATCATCGGGTTATTCCACTCGCCAATGGATTCCCTACGAGTGGAAAAGCCTCCCGTGGAGATGGCTGTAAAGGAATGATTAATGGCATCAAACCATTCCATGCCAACTAGACGTAAAGCTACAATACCTAAGGCAATATAAGCAGTATAAATACTGAGAACCAACTTGGCAGACCGACGCACATTTGGTGCCAATTGTTCGCCCCTGCCTTCAGCAGTTGCTAGACCAACACCAGCAGGGGCAGTAATCGCACTCAGAGCAATAATGGCAAACCCTGCCCCTCCCAACAATTGAGTGATGCTACGGAAGAGTAAAATTATATGGGGAGACTGGGTTACATTAATTACCGACAAACCCGTAGTTGTCCAGCCACTAGTAGATTCAAATACCGCTTGGGTGAGATTGAGTTTAGCAATGAGCAGTAAGGGAATAGTACTGATAGCGATCGCTAATAGCCAAGATAAGACTACAATCATAGCCCCTTCTTGTAAAGTTAGGCTAGTTGTTCCTTGGAGAGCTAGTCGTCGCCATAGTCCCATTCCTAACAATAGTAGGGTAATACCTGGAAGTGCAAAACCCCAAGCCAGTTTAATTTCCTCTGGGTAAGCCAACAGGGCGAGTAAGGGTGCGAGTAGGGCAATACCCACAATCATCCCTATTAGTCCGATATAACTGAAAATAGTTTGGTAACGTCGATAGAGCAGTTGGCGGTACAGCAATTTTTCCCTAACCATCTTTACCTATTAGCATCCGCAACACTTGTTCTTCATCCTGTGGGTGACTAATGATAATTAGTCGATCTTTTGCTTGGAGACAGCTAGAGCCTCGTGGAACTATAGCTTGTCCTTGGCGAATAATCCCAGCAATTAAACTACCTTCCGGTAGGGCTAAATCTGCCAGTGTCTTACCAATAGCAGGACTATTTTTACTCAAGATTAGCTCTGTGATATTAAGTTTCCCATCGGCAATGGGTAGTAGGGTTTTGATGTGATCAAAATTTGCTTGCTGCTCAATTAAGGTAGCAAGGATTTGAGTAGCAGAAAAAGCAACCGTCACCCCCAGTTTTTGAAAGATTTCCTGATATTCTGGATCGTTGACTAAGGCAATAGTCCGAGCCACACCAAAACTTTTTTGAGCTATTTGGCAAGCAACTAAATTGTCCTGGTCGTGGTAGGTTAAAGATAATAGAATATCAGCTTGATAAGCTTGGGCTTCTCGAAGTTTTTGGGGATCGGTACCATCTCCTAAAATCACCGTTGCCTTTTTTAATTTACGGGAGAGATTGGTAGCTTCCCTGGCATCTTGATTAATAATAGTTAAGTGATAACCCTGACTAGCAAAGTGTTTCGCCAAAAAATAAACTAACTTACCGCCACCAATCAAAATAACCTTCACGATTGCCTTCCCTGGAATCGATGTTGGAGAGCTTGCAAAAAGGCTACCACTGAAAGTTCAATGGGGCTAATGGTAGCAATACCAAACTCGCGGTAAATTTCTTCCCTGGCTGGTTCGCGCACGCGAGCAATAACAGTTTTCACTTTGAAGATTGCTTGAGCCACCTGAGCCACCATCAAATTGAGATTATCCTCCCCTGTAACAGCTAACAAACAGTCTGCATTTTCCGCATTTGCCTGTTGTAAAACTGACAGTTCTGCGGCATCACCAGTAACCTGGAAGCCACTAAACTCCCCAGAAAGACTATTGAATGTTAACTCGTTGTTGTCAATGACCACAACCATATGTCCTTGTCCACTCAAATGGCTGGCAAGAATTGAACCCAAACGACCACAACCTACAACAACAATGTATTTACACCTTGGCATAGTTTTGACAATGCAGTGGCGAAAGATAGCAATAGTTTTTATCAATGAAGGTAGAGCTATACATCACAACAATATCACTATCCTCTTTATCCATTTGATGAAAAACAATTAGCCCAGGAGCAACAGTAAGTAGAAGAGCAAGGTGGGCAATAGGTGGGTTACGGTAACATAAGGGTTTGAGACTATTTAACCTGAGTTCGGTGTTAGGAGTTCGGTGTTAGGAGTTAACATTAACCTGAGTTCGGGTTCAGCCAAAAGCTAAAAAGCTTATTCTGTAAGAATT
>JASJDS010000015.1 GCA_030065055.1 Calothrix sp. MO_192.B10 | reverse complement strand
TGCGTAGCATGTCCGGAACGGACGAACGATAGCGACGTAATCGCCTAAAACTCTGGGATTGCTTCCCTACACGGAGCCTGTTGCGAGCGAAGCGCGGCAATCCGGTCGCAATGACAAATGTTGCTTGCGTAAGTCCTGCCTATATCTAATCGCCATTAATAAATCTAAAAACTGAAACAAATCCATACATATGTAGAGGTGCAAGGCTAACTTGAAAATAGGGAGTGAAGGAGTGAAGGAGTAGGGGCGGGGTTTCCCCGTCCAGAGTGAGGGAATTATTTTCATCGGCAGGTTGTGGACAAAATATTGTCCATGTAGACGCGCGAAGCGCGGCTTGGAGCAGAGTGGGACTAGCTTGAAAATAGTTAAGAAGCGCCCAGTAGGGGCGCATTGCGTGCGCCCTTGAGGAATTAGTCACAAAGCATTTTCAGATCCTTGGTTGTGGGATTTTCCCGTGGGGGACTAGCTAATTCACAATTCAAAAATCAAATCAAGTTATTGTATAGCAGTGTGTTATTTATAACAATATGATTTTCATATATTGCCAAGCTTGATTTAATTAATTATGTAAAATATATGACTAGAATTGATAAGAATACACAGTAAAAACATGGTAAACAAGATATTTTTACCATCAAATTTTATTTGAAAAACCTTTGCGAAAACATTATCTAATCTTTAAGAGAAACCTCTTGATTCTGCTCGCCAAAATTCTAAAGTTTTGTTAAGATGCAATAGCTGGTAATTTTTCAGCGGAAATCGGTTTCTGAGAGCTGGAGAAAGTAAATATTACTAGCAGCATAGAGTTGAGAAGCAAACTATGACCACCTATATCTTTTTCGATGAAGCCCTACGGATGTTTGTTAACGCCTTTCTAGTTTCCATATTTCTGTTGATTACAGTCTCTGGTATCGGCTTGGCAGTCATAGAATCCATTGAAAAGACGAATATTCGCTCCACTCCACCAAAATCTTTTCGTTAAACTCCAGCAACAAAAATAACCTACCGTCGAAAACCCTTTAACTCTTGTGTTCGCTAGAGCCGAATCCTGGGAACACTAAGATATATCACCTCGATTGGTTACATTTATTACCAGATTAATGGTTTTTATCAGTAAATGTACATAAAAGAGGTACTAATCTAATGGAGTAAATAACAATGGGTTTGTTCGACAAAAATGTATTCAACTCTCAGAGTCAAGTTCAAGATTCCCTCAGTCCTGCGGAAGCGGTTGCTGCGATTACCTTGGCTGCCATTGCTTCAGATGGTTATATGTCTGAAGAGGAAACGCGTTCTGTTTCTGCTATCCTGTCTCGGATGAAACTTTTCCAGTCATATACCAGTGATGTGATTGTGGGGATGTTTGATAAACTTCTGAATTTGTTGAGGCAAGAAGGGATAGATGCTTTCTTCAATACAGCACAAGCATCTTTGCCTGATAATTTAAAGGAATCTGCCTTTGCGTTAGCCACGGATATGGTACTTGCAGATGGAGTCGTCACTAGGGATGAACAAGACTTCTTAAACGATCTCTATCATTCTTTGGGTATTGCCAGCGATATAGCTAACCAAATTGTGCAAGTCATGTTGATCAAAAACCGGGGATAATCTCTGTGGATAATCAAAAAATCCTTTTTCAGAGGGGACGGAGCAAAAAGAAGGAAGAAGATTCACAACTATCTCCTTCCCTGCTCTGTTTCCCTGTAAAGATTTAATAAGTAGACCCAGATTTATAAATACTGTTTAATTTCCCCATAGAATAACCGTGCCGAAGGAGTTTTAACTTCTTTGGCACTGTTTTATGGGTGTGGTTCTGATTTAACAAGTCTTTGTAATAATATTAACTTTGTTACTTTATTTTGTCCAGAAAAAAATCATAGAATTAAGAAAATTTTATCTGCATTTCCTTGCATGATCAGGTATTTACCCTAATTTCTGCAATTCATAAACTGATTGCTAAGTGGGAATGTCCCACGAGGTTTAATATATTTAAAATCCGCAAAAATACTTGAATCATCATGCCTTGCTCTGCGCTCCTCAACCAATTCATAAATATTCTGGATGCCAAAGCTGCCAATTTATCGGCAGTAGCTTTAAGACAACTCAGCAGTGGTATACAAACAGATACTCGTATCCTCAAGCCAGGTGAGATATTTGTGGCTTTACGTGGGGAAAAATTTGATGGACATGAGTTTGTACCTATGGCGATCGCAAAAGGGGCCATAGCTGCTATAGTTGACTTTGAATATCAATATGGGGATGTTCCGGTTTTACAAGTTGACAATACTTTAGAGGCATATCAAAGGATTGCTAGATGGTGGCGGGATCGCTTTTCTATACCAGTCATTGGGGTAACAGGTTCCGTGGGTAAAACCACTACCAAGGAGTTGATTGCAGGGGTTTTAGCTACCCAAGGGAAAGTCCATAAAACCCATGCCAATTTTAATAATGAGATTGGAGTACCAAAAACCTTACTGGAATTGGATGCAGACCATGATTATGCCGTTATCGAAATGGCAATGCGGGGGGTCGGACAAATTGCTGAGTTAACGGAAATAGCCCATCCGACCATTGGCGTGATTACCAATGTCGGCACAGCCCATATTGAGTTACTGGGTTCGGAAGGGGCAATTGCGGCGGCTAAATGTGAGTTATTAGCCCAAATGCCCCAGGATGGGGTGGCAATTCTCAATTACGATAATCCCCTATTAATGGAGACAGCAGCCCAGGTATGGCAAGGGAAAGTAGTCTCCTTTGGTTTTAATGGTGGAGATATTCAAGGTAAGTTAATAGATTTGCAAACCTTAGAAATAGAAGGAATGAAGTTTAATTTACCCATGCCCGGTCGTCACATTGCCGCTAATTATCTGGCTGCTTTAGCTGTGGCAAGAGTATTAGGTATTGATTGGAGTAGCCTGCAAGCCGGTGTCATGGTGGATATGCCAGGGGGGCGATCGCAACGATTTGAATTACCCAATGATGTGGTAATCTTAGATGAGACATACAATGCTGCACCAGAAGCAATGGCAGCATCATTACATTTATTGGCACATACACCAGGTAACAGAAGAATTGCCGTGTTGGGTGCAATGAAAGAATTGGGAGAGCGATCGCACCAATTGCACCAACAAGTAGGTAAAACGGTGCAAGATTTAGGGTTAGATGGGTTATTGGTATTAGTTGATTGTGAAGACGCTGCTGCCATTGCCAAGAATGCAACAGGCGTACCCACAGAATGTTTTAGCAGCCATGCTGAATTATTCCAGGGATTAAAAGGGTATATTCAACCGGGCGATCGAATTTTATTTAAAGCCGCTCATTCCGTAGGTTTAGACCGAGTAGTCAGCCATTTGCGGGATGATTTCTGTCTCAATGCCAGTCACGAATCTCGATGATTGTGCTGAATTAACCCATACGTCAATCGATTTTGGATTTTGGATTTTGGATTTGTTTCACCCACAAGGGGTGAGGCATGAACCAAAAAAAATCTAAAATTGCCAATAAAGTTAGTTGAAGACAAGCAATCGCCATATCCGTCAGCACTTACGCTCCCGTTGCCAGAAACCCGATTTTTTCATAGATAGGGTCTGCTGAATAAATTAGGACTTACGCAACTGGCATATTTTTTCTGTAGGGGAGGCAAAATGCGGTGTAGATTTTCTGACCGCATTATTGCCGTTGCGTGACGCTGCGAGAATACTTGAAGGTAGTCATCAGGCTTGTAACCTCACGCACCAATCACCGATTGTGACAATTGCTCCCGTTCTGTAAATGTAAAACTCTTATCTTGTAAGCACCTCAGGCTGTTTTTGCATCAAAAAGTGCAAGATAATAAGGATATAAGGCTTAAAAACCTTGCATCTCCAATTTTTTGGACTCCAAAAAATTGGAAAAAATAGGGGTAAAACTGTTAAGAGTTCCCTACCCCCACAAAGGACTTTTATAGCTAACGCTACGCTGCGCGAACAGCAAGCCCTAGGGCGTGTTTTCAAACTATCGTGTAGGTTGGGTAGAACGGAGTGTAGACGCGGAGCGGCTTCTCGAAGAGTAACCCAACTGGGTATACGGAAAATGTTGGGTTACTCTGCGAGAAGCCCCTGAGTCGCTTTCGCGACACGCTGCGCGGTAAGCGGAGCTATGCCGCAGGCTTTACGGGTCTATCCCAACCTACAATTTATGCCAATTTTGGGTTTGAAAACACGCCCTAGGTATAAGATTGTTCAAACCAACGATTTATTGTAGGAACCGGGTTTCTTTCCGTAAGTTATATCTATTAACAATTGATACAAATTTTCAGAACATTCAGTATATTTATTTATAATAAATATGGGTTGAAATGTTAGGTGATTTTCTAATATTTTCGATGATTTTTTACTTAATTATTATACCTCATGAAAAATTCAAATACTTTTTACAAAAGCTTTATTTTTAGATATTTATCTAAAACTATAGGTTATTCTCTCATATTTTCGATAATTTTTGGTTTTCTTCTGACACCTGCGGTACAAGCAAGACCTTCAATGAAATGGAAGTATATTAACGATACATATAATCCTCGTAAGTGTTGGAAACAATGTCAGCGCAAAGTGCTAGGAAATTGTGTACAATATGTCAAAAAATGTGATTACAGAACGAGAACTTTGGCTTTTTTCGATGAAAGACATAAGCGAGTCATAAGGAAGAGTATGAACTATATTTCTGGAGCCATGAGTGACAGAAATGTTAGATCATGTATACAAAAATATACTGAATGGTATAGAGTTCTTGGAATTCCTAAAGGTCAGAAAGGACATCAATCTAATATTGATTACAATGCATTAAGAATAGTTGATTGGTTCCCTCTAAATATAAAAGCCAAGAGAGCAACTGAACTTGCCTCTTGGAGTGGTCAAGCTTATTTAGAAAGAAAAGCATGGGCACGTAAAAAAGGAAATACTTACTATCTCAATTGGAATGGAGCTTTAAATATAGAGTTAAATGTTGATTGGATGGATAAAATTATGAGCCAATATAGTGGGAGTAGTCCAAGGGTATATCGTGCTGTAGCTGGCACAATTATTCACGAAGTACTTCACCAAATGGGGCATGGTCATCCTGAAGGAGATTATAATCAAGGTCATTTTGTTGTCGTTGTCGGAGATTGTATAGAATCACAAGGGACTTGGGCACGTTCTCCTAAAGGATTATCTTTAACAGGTAGGCGCAGATATAACATATTAAATCGTCCAAAGTAACACCTGTTTATCCCTTGCCCGTTTCCTTTGACAGGGATAAGCGTGAACCGTCTAATCGGGGGATGAATCTACCCGATTAGACGGTTCACACTGGTTTCGGTCAGATATACAATTTACAGTCCCAATGCTGCTAAAACATCACCTGCATGGGTGGATGTATTCACACTGGCATCAACGTGAACAATCTTACCATTGCCATCAATCACATAGGTGACACGCTTGGCATAGCCACCACCATCAACATCATAGGCTTTGATCAGGGCTTGCTCTGTGTCAGCTAAGAGGGGAAAAGTGAGATTATACTTTTGAGTAAATGCCTGGTGGGAGGCTTCATCATCTGCACTCACACCCAATACCACCACATCTTTATTTTTATATTCGTCTGTGGCATCGCGGAAGCTACAAGCTTGCTTGGTACAGCCTGGGGTATCGTCTTTGGGGTAAAAATATAAAACTACGGTTTTACCTTGAAAATCGGATAATGAAACTGTATTGCCATTGGTATCTTTGACGGTAAACGCAGGTGCATTGCTGCCAACTGTTAAAGGCATAATTTACCCTTCCTGTATAGGATTTATCTGAAATTTTCATGCACTTGCAATTTTACAATAATTTACAATAAATTAATGAAGAGCAATTGAAAACATTCACTGGCCATCTACTGCAACAACTTAATTACCAGAGTCATTCCCGAAAAGCCCATGCCTAATGTGGATTCCCAACTAACTGCCAAACCATTTTCCTATTCTGATCAAACCATAGAAAGAGCCGAGCGATCGCTTTTATGTTCTCCTTTCCATCTCAGTTTATTTGCAACTATGGCTTGTGAGAGCGTACCTATGGCTAACATTGCTCTGGATGCTGGGATGAAAAATGGTTACACCAAACGCCCTTTATCAGAGTTAGCAGCAGATAATGCCTTGGTGTGGTTGATTGATGTGGGTATATTACGGCGAGAAGTAGACGGACAGGGGATTACCGATAGTTTCCGCCTGACTCCCCTTGGTCGTCAATTAGTGGAAAAACTCCAGCATCAACCCCAGATTAATCCTTCATGGGGTGATCGGCTCAAGGATATTTTTATACATTGGTTTAGACTTCCGTTCTAAAATTATCAGTATTCACGTTAGCGATCGCTTTTTCTGGGGAATAATAAATACGGGAGCTTTTCATGGATTCATCAAGTCTTTACTATATCCATGCCATTTTCCTCTGTAAAAACTCAAGAATGTGGCTATCTTCGGATACTAGTCAAGTTCTTAGATAATTATATGGGATGCGAACATTGTAGAAGAGTGACAAAATACACATCTTACTACAATTTGCTAATATGTCTTAATTCTCCTAATTAGCCCGTTCTACAGAAGTTAAAACTAACTCTAGATAAACTGATATTTAAGTATGAAAGCAATTATGGTAGTGGGAACCACATCCCACGCGGGGAAATCACTGTTGAGCGCAGCCATTTGTCGGATTTTATCACGACGTGGTTGGCGGGTGGCTCCCTTTAAAGGTCAAAACATGGCTTTAAATGCTTATGTAACGGCTAGTGGTGGTGAAATTGGCTATGCCCAAGCAGTGCAAGCCTGGGCGGCGGGAGTTATGCCGTGGGTGGAGATGAATCCTATTTTACTGAAACCCCAAGGGGATATGACTTCCCAGGTAATCATTAAAGGTAAACCTGTAGGGAAAGTCAGTGCGGCGGATTACTACGAGCAGTATTTTGAGCTGGGATGGCGGGCAATTGAAGAGTCCTTAAACCATTTGAGGTCAGAATACGATTTATTGGTGTGTGAAGGAGCCGGTAGCCCTGCGGAAATTAACCTCAAACACCGGGATCTCACCAATATGCGGGTAGCAAAATACTTAAATGCGGCTACTATCTTGGTGGTAGATATCGATCGCGGTGGAGCATTTGCCCATGTGGTGGGAACCCTAGAGTTACTAGAGCCAGAGGAACGGGCTTTAATTAAGGGAATTGTGATTAATAAATTCCGGGGACAGCGATCGCTCTTAGAACCGGGTATAAAATGGTTGCAAGACCGTATCGGGATTCCAGTTCTAGGGGTAATTCCTTATTTACAATATCTATTTCCAGCGGAAGATTCCCTAGATTTATTAGAACGCAAACCTGCAAAAATTCAGCAAGAAATCAACATCAGTGTGATTCGTTTGCCGAGAATTTCCAATTTTACCGACTTCGATCCCTTGGAATCAGAACCCAGTGTTTCCCTGAGATATCTGAGTCCCAAACAAGATTTAGGTCGTCCCGATGCAGTAATTATACCGGGGACAAAAACATCCATTCCCGATTTGCTACTGCTGCAAAAAACAGGCATGGCGGAAGCAATTCAAAACTATGCAGCTGCGGGTGGTACAGTATTAGGTATCTGTGGTGGGTATCAAATATTGGGTCAAATGATTGCCGATCCCGAAGGAGTGGAGGGACACGCTGGCAGATATCAAGGATTGGGATTATTACCCATCAAAACCGTGATTACAGGACAAAAAATTGCCCGTCAACGTCAAGTCACATCTAATCATCCCCAGATAGGACTACCCGTACATGGGTTTGAAATCCATCAAGGGCGTTCCCGGATAGAAATCCCTGCCTTAGGTACGGATGCCCAGGAATATGAACCCCTATTTGATGATGCTAATCTAGGCTTGGTAGATAAGTGTCAATCTGTTTGGGGTACCTATCTCCACGGAATTTTTGACAATGGACCCTGGCGACGGGCTTGGTTAAACCGTCTGCGCCAACAACGGGGGTTAAAATCTTTACCCACAGGTATTGCCAACTACCGGGAACAACGAGAGCAAATGTTAGACTCAATTGCCAGGGAAGTGGAACACCATTTAGACTTAACACCATTATTGTAGTCAGCAACTGGGCGATATGAATGTTACTATCCGCTTTTTACCAGATGATGTCACCATTGAGGCTGAAGTAGGAGAACCACTGCTAGATGTTGCCGAACGAGCCGGGGTGTTTATTCCTACTGGATGCCTGATGGGAACTTGTCACGCTTGTAGCGTAGAAGTAGACGGCAAAGATATAATCCGTGCTTGTATTACCGCTGTGCCCCCAGGAAAAAAGGAATTAACCATCAATCTATTTAGCGATCCCACTTGGTAAGCTGTTGTGCATTTTTAATGCACAACAGCTAGTCAGAAGGAAGAGGGTTTGAGCGGAAGAAGTGACAACAGTTGTAGCCAACCAATGCCAAATGAATATATTAAGTTAAATGCTCCCGCAGCTTAATAGTTATGATGCTGATGATTGTGTTTGCAAGGCATAATCCCGGAATCTATCCATGTCAGCTTGAATGGTAGATTCAACAATCCTACCCAGGAATAAATTATCCATAATTTGACCGAGAACACCAGGGATGGCATAGGCAACAGTCAGTTTAACAATACTACTACCGTGGCGATCGTAAAAGCGAATCGCCCCCCGATTGGGCAATCCATCAATGGATTCCCATTCAATAATTTGGTTGGGAATCACCTTGAGAATTCGGGATTTCCATTTAAATTCCCATATCCCGCTTTTGAGAGTCCAAATAGAAATATCAGGGTTATCTTCAGGAATTTTGACTGCATCAATCCACTTCATCCACCGGGGCATTTGTTCTAAATCAGACCACAGATTCCAGACAAAATCTATGGGAACTTCTACTGTCACTTGTACGCTATGTTCTAACCAGTCAGACATTTGGATTTTAGATTTTAAGTTGTGGATTCAAATATATTAATTCGGAGAGCTAAAAGATCCCCGACTTATGAATAAAGATTCGCACTTCATAGGGATTCGTAGGATAGAAGTGATGAGTCACAGATCCCCGACTTCTTAAAGAAGTCGGGGATCGCTCACACCCGCGACTTGTCAAAACTAAGTCCATCGCCTAACCAACTACGATTGTTTAATATTCTCCAAAATTGCTTTTGCTGCCCGTTTCCCGGAAATCGTCGCACCTTCCATACTATCTATATAATCCTGTTGGGTGTAACTCCCTGCCAAAAAGAAATTCGCCACGGGTGTTTTTTGACTGGGACGATAAACATCCATCCCCGGCGCTTCTCTATACAGAGATTGAGCTAATTTCACCACACTATACCAAGTCATATTCAACTCCCGTGATGAGGGAAACAGTTCATACACTTGCTTGAGGACGTGTTGGGCAATTTCTTCGTTACTTTGTTTAATAAACGGATCTCCTGGTGTTAACACTAACTGTAATAAAGAACCTTCACCTGGACGATAATAATCTGCCGGACTAGTTAAGGCTAAATCTGCAAAACACGAAAAATCAGCATCGGGAGTATATAACAAATTATCAATCCCCGCAGCCCTATTTAACTGTTGCCGCTGTTCGGCATCCTGTAGTTCTGTTACCCAGCCATCAAAACGTAACTGCACAGTTGCCACTGGTACAGCTTCTAACTTATAAATATTGTCAAATTCCGACCACTGTCGCCACTCCTGGGGTAAAAGACGGTGAATGCCGGGAATATCGCAAGCAGCCACATAAGCATCAGCAGTAATGGTTTCTTCCCCATCCCCATTTGCCACCACAATTCCTGTCACCTCAGCCTGTTCCCCTGACTGATGAAACTGGATTTCCCTAACTTGGCGACGGGTATAAATTTTTGTTCCCCTGGCTGAGAGATATTCCACAATGGGTTTGTGTAAGTATTCATAGGGAGAACCTTCCAGCATTCGTAATACGGAAGCTTCCGTTCTAGCAGCAAATAACTGGAAAATTGTCAACATACAACGGGCAGAAATATTTTCACAATCAATAAAACCCAAAGCATAGGCAATGGGATTCCACATCCGTTTGATGCTGTTGTTATTACCGCCATGACTGCGGAACCAATCTGCAAAACTAATCTTATCTAAATTGCGGATGGATTTCATGGCTCCCTTAAAGTCCACTAAACCCCTTACTACCGGGCTAGTAGCCAATGCCAAGGCGTTTTGGGCTTTATCTGGTAAGGAGAGTTGAGAAGTAGTGAAAAAAGCTTTTAACCCATTGAAAGGAGCACCAGTAAAGAAGCGAAAATCTAAATTACCAACACGCCCACCCTGATTAATAAAGGTGTGGGTATGCTCTTTTAAGCGTAAATTATCTAACGCCCCAACCTTTTTCATTAGTTCAAATAGCTGGTAGTAGCAGCCGAAGAATACGTGCAATCCCATTTCAATATGATTGCCATCGCCATCTACCCAGCTACTAACCTTACCGCCAATAAAGGGGCGAGATTCAAAAATCTGGACTTCACAACCAGCATCAACTAAATCTACTGCTGTGACTAACCCAGCGAGTCCCGCACCTACAATTGCAACGCGCATTCCATCCTTCCCTGTAAGCTTTCTTTACAAATTGTAACTGCCTAGGGGTCGGAATTTACCAATCAAATTTATTTCCCTGTTTTCCAGGGACAATTAACTAGTGATAAAATTCATTTATATGGTTAGTGTTATTGTCGCGATCGCTATTATTAGCTATTTGTAATCCGCGAATCAATTCTCGAATTACATCCGTTGCAGGTCTACCAGTTTTTTCACAATATTTTTCTAATATTTCCGCTTCTTGTGCAGCTAAATTAACAGTAATACGCTTTACAGCCCATTTTTTATTTGCCATTTTCATAAATCTCTCGGTTTAGATATTTCAAAGGAACTATACAAGTTTGCTAACGAAGGAATTAAGATCCATATTGCATATTTTTCATCAAATCTTGTTATTTTGATATTTCAATTTCATCAACTCCTGGTAATTAAAAATTTTATATCTAAAATACCTAAAATACCTGATTTATGACCAAATAAATCTCAACATATTATTCTGGATTAGGTTTGAGGCTGTCGATGCCTGCCTGTTGAAAAGGTATTTTTATTGTTGTCAATTAAATCAGAGAACGAAAGCTAAAATAACTGGATTGCGAATTTATTAGCTATAAATGGTCGTTTTTCTGATATATGTATTAGATATTGATTGGTGACTAAAAATGTTCCTGATTCTGGATATTATGAGGAAAATCAACATTTTAGTTTGTAATTTATCAACTAAAACTAAATTTTATATATTCATCATAAATGCGAATAATTTATATAGGCATTTTTAGATTTTGGATTTTGGGTTGAGAATCACCTTCTGTGTTTGTGTTCTACAAATCTATATGTTGCATTCTTTTTTCTAATTGATATTATTTTTTTGGTTTCCACTTATTCAACAGAATATTATTTAATTGAAAATCAGGCATATATGATTGCATATTTATCATGGATGTAATTTATACAACAAATGAAAGTATGAAATAAAAACATTTTTCATTTTTTTTGAGTATAGCTTTTTTATTAACCTTTTAGAATGCATTTATTCAAAGAATGTATGATGTTAGTTTTAATTTTTGATGAAAGCAAATATCAAGCAAATAATATAATCAAGAGTCTGGTAAAGCTGGAGTAAAGTTTTCAACAATTGAGAATATGTAGGGTCTGCTGAATAACTATACAACATTGATTTATCAATGCATAAGGGCTGTTTGATTCAGAGAAAGTACAGGGAAATAGGGGTTTGAGGTTTAAAAACCTTGCATTGACGAGCGAACCCCTAGGGCGTGTTTTCAAACCCAAAATTGGCATAAATTGTAGGTTGGGGAGCCACTCCGTTGCGGTGAAACACTTGCAGTGGCTTACCGCTGTCGCGTCTACACTTCGTTCTACCCAACCTACACGATAGTTTGAAAACAGTCGCTCTGGGTAGCGCGAGTCGTGACAATTTTTTAGAGTCCAAAAAAATGGAAACAATAGGGCTAAAACTGTTGCCTGTTCCCTGTTGCCTGTTCCCTGTTGCCTGTTCCCTGTTGCCTGTTCCCTACCATCGCAATCATGACTTTTACAGCTAACGCCGCGCTGCGCGAACAGCAAGCCCTATGTAATTTGATTGGAGGATAACGCACCACGAGATAATCGGTTGTTACGGCTAAAATTGAACTCTCCTGGCTTTGGAAAAACCAGGATTCTGAACTGTTGTTACTACGTGGGCTAAAGCCCCACTCCGTAACGCTGTCCTGCCCCAAAGAAAGGGGCTTTTGACTGGCTCAAACAGTCCTACCCGCCTCGACCCCAAAGGGCTGTGCGGCTACTTTGGGTCTTCCAACCTTGAAGATTTTACGTGCTGAAGGTTCAAAAAGACTTCTGGGCACAACCCCATACCTTCAGTTGTCATGGTTCATAACGCTAACAGGTTTTGTTAAAGGAGTTTCTCATCCTGTGCCAGCAATTAGTTCTAGGATACCACTGAAAACGACGGGTTAAAACCCGCTTCCGTCGCGTTTCATCCCCTTTCTAAAAAGCAGGGGTTCTCACGCTCCCGTATTGTTTTGATAGATTTTTTTTGTGAAATGTCTATTTGCCGCAACATACCTGATTAGGAGCTTATACCAAGTTGCGTTCTATCATAGTAGTTCGAGTCAATGAGATTGCTGCCTTACGTCGCAATGACTGGGTACTATCTTTGAATGCAACTTAGTATTACAAGTCACTCAAGAGATATCAGGACTGGGAGCCAAAATAAAGTTGGTTTAACTCAGACAATGAAATATCATTATCTGGTGTGGGATCGAGAAAATAGGGATGAATCGGTAATAATTCATCAGGACTAGGTTTGGGAGCCGCCACAATTTTTTCTAACATTTTCAGGTACTCTTGGGCTGTCCGGTTCCAGGTATAACATCGCAAAACGTGATCGCACCCTCGTTTTTGTAAATCATCCCAAACTTCAGGTTGGGAGATGACTGTTTCTAAACCTCGGGCAATTTCTGTGGTAGAGGTTGGATCAACTAGGATACAAAACTTTTCGTCTCCCTTTTGTAAACTTTCTTTAGGACCTCCATCTTGGGTAGCAACCACTGGTAAACCAGCCACAGCAGCTTCTAAAGGAGCCAATCCAAAAGGTTCATGGAGGGAAACTAAGCTAAATACAGAGCGGTATTGGACAAAGAAGCGATAAGCCGCAGCTAAAGCTGATTGACTGGGGATAGAGAAGGCACTAACCTTGCCCCATAAATTTTGATCGTCGATAATTTTTCTAATGGGTGCTAGGACTTCTTGTTCGCTGATTTCATCGCTAACGGTGTTTCGTAGGGGATCGTCTTCTCCCTTGGTAAAAATCACCAGATTGGCTTGCTCTTGGAGAGTTGGACTAGAGGCAAATGCTTCTACTAAACCAAGGTGATTCTTTTTCGGTTCCAAGCGACTAGAGGCAATAATCGCAGGCAAAGTTTGTCTATTTTTATAAATATCCCGTACTAATCTGTCTTGAATTTTTTGGTAAATTGCCTCTTCGTTTGCTGAACGTACTTCAGCCCCAAAAACATCAGGATTTACCCCTGGAGGAATGGTGGCAAAGCGATTATCATCATTAACATCCACAGATCCTTGGTAAGCAGGATGGGCATATTGGTGAAAACGTTCCTGTTCCTTGGTGCTAGTGATATTTACCCCTGAGTGATTCATACTCAAGCGTTCGGCAAATAGGCGACACCCAAAAGAGAAATAGCTATTCATATCGGCTATATTTTCAGGAGTAACATCAAACCGATCCATTTTTAACGCCCCTAGGGAATGGGCTGTAAAGGTAAAAGGAATACCTTTTTGATCTCGAATTAAGACTGCACTCAAACCACCATCGCCAAAATGAGCCGTCATGGCATCTGGAAACTGTCCTTCTTCCCGGTAAAATTCCAGGATGTTGGGAACCCAATCTTTAATTAGATGGGGCCAGAGTAATTCTTTGCGGAGAAACTGTTCCGGACCAGCAGGTAAGCGGATAATACGAACATTGGGCTGATGGGGGTAGGCATCGAATTTATCGGCAAATATTGGCCATTCGGGATCGATAATCTGGCGGGTAAGAATATCTACTTTATGCCCTTGTGCTGCCATTGCTAGGGCAAGCTGCTTGACATATACTAGCTGTCCTCCAAAATCAGGATGTTCTGTCCAATGACTGTCACTGGAATCGAAGTTTCCTTGGGGGTTGAGAAATCCAATATGCATATTCTAAAGATTACGACTGGCGTAGAAATAGGAAATTTACAAGTATGGGAAAGGTTAAGAGGTTTACTTTTTACACCTTATCCCCGTTGCATTTAGACACAAGAGACTATAGCCGTGGAAGTATATCTTCCACGGCTAGTTTTGTGTCTAATGGTTAAAGACTGCAAAATATCAACTGTCTAAATCGACTAGTTATCAAACAAATCCAAATCTGTGACTGCACCCAGACTGCTGGAGGAGACTAATTTGGCATATTTTGCAAGTACGCCGTTGATGTAACGGGGTTTATGGGGTTTCCAGTTAGCACGTCTTTGAGCTAACTCTGCGTCGGAGACGTGTAATTGCAATAACCTGGCATGGGCATCAATGGTAATGGTATCACCTTCTTCTACCAGGGCGATCGCACCTCCAACGGCGGCTTCTGGGGCAACATGACCGACTACCATGCCGTAGGTTCCACCGGAAAATCTGCCGTCGGTAATTAATCCCACGGAATCCCCTAAACCAGCACCAATGATGGCTGAGGTGGGAGCTAGCATTTCCCGCATTCCTGGACCTCCTTTAGGCCCTTCGTAACGGACAATAATCACGTCACCTGGTTGAATTTTACCATCCAGAATTGCTTGCAAACATTCTTCCTCGGATTCAAATACTCTGGCTGGTCCAGTAATTTTGGGTTGTTTAACTCCTGTAATTTTAGCTACAGCCCCTTCTGAAGCTAGGTTTCCTTTGAGAATTGCCAAGTGTCCTTGGGCGTACATGGGATTATCCCAGGGGCGAATCACATCTTGGTCTGCTGGCGGCTCTACGGGTATATCTGCCAAGACTTCGGCAATGGTTTGTCCGCTAATAGTAATGCAATCACCATATAACAGGTCATGTGCCAACAGCATTTTCATGACTTGGGGAATGCCACCAGCTCTGTGTAAATCCGTAGCTACATATCTACCACTGGGTTTTAAATCACACAATACTGGTACGCGGGCACGGATGGTTTCAAAGTCATCTAGACATAACTCTACCCCAGCAGCACGGGCGATCGCTAGAAAATGTAATACGGCGTTAGTAGAACCACCCACCGCCATAATCACAGAGATGGCGTTTTCAATGGACTTACGGGTAATAATCTGCCGGGGTAGAATTTGTTTCCGAATTGCTTCTACTAACACAAAAGCCGATTTTTCTGCACTGTCGGCTTTTTCTGCATCTTCTGCGGCCATAGTAGAAGAATAGGGTAAACTCATGCCCATAGCTTCAAAGGCGGAAGACATGGTGTTTGCGGTAAACATACCTCCACAGGAACCAGGACCAGGACAAGCGTTGCGCTCGACACCAAGCAACTTCTCCTCATCTATTTTCCCAGCACTGTATTCCCCTACCGCTTCAAAGGCACTGACCACGGTGAGATCGCAGCCGCCGTAGTTACCCGGTTTAATCGTACCACCATAAACAAAAATAGCCGGTACATTCATGCGAGCGATCGCAATCATAGCTCCAGGCATATTTTTATCGCAACCACCAATTGCCAACACTCCATCCATACTTTGCCCATTACAAGCAGTTTCAATGGAGTCAGCAATGACTTCCCGCGACACCAGGGAATATTTCATCCCCTCAGTGCCCATAGAAATGCCATCACTGATGGTAATGGTACCAAACATCTGGGGCATTGCTCCAGCCTGTTTAATACCAACCTCTGCTCTCTGGGCTAGTTCATTAATACCCATATTGCAGGGGGTGATGGTGCTGTAACCATTGGCAATCCCGACTATTGGTTTGGTGAAATCTTCATCTTGAAAACCAACAGCACGCAGCATTGCGCGATTTGGCGATCGCTGCACCCCTTGGGTAACTACTTGACTTCTCAAATTTTCCGCCATCTTCTAAATACCCCTAGTACCATTTTTTTTACTTATGGCACTTCTTCTTTATGATTATTTCAGAGTATCAGAAATGTTACAATGTTACGTTTTATTTCTATCTCCAGGTATATTTTGTATAGATCAGAAGTCAAAAATCAAAAGTTCAAAGTCAAAATTACTACCTCATTGATGAATCGAAGGGCTAATGAAACTCAGCAAACATTTTTCCTCTCCACGGATCAATCCGGGGCTTGTATCTAGTTTATTTTTTGGTCACGCACCCATCGACAAGTTGAGGGTTGATTGTTTCAGGGAACACAAAAAAATAAATTCTCCAATTTCATCTCATCAACTGTAAATACTGGGGGGGTTGCATTAATTTTGACCGAAGGTCTTCGACCTTCAAGTCAGTCCCCCACGGGAAAATCCCATAACCAAGAATGAAAATGCGGGGGTGACTAACTCCTCAAGTTAGCACGCAATGCGCCCCTACTGCGGCTCCTACACCTAAGCTGTCAACCATTAACTAACAACTAACAACTAACAACTAACAACTAACAACCATTTTCAAGCTAGCCCCACTCTGCTCCAAGCCGCGCTTCGCGCGTCTACATGGACAATATATTTTGTCCATAACCTGCAGATGAAAATAATTCCCTCACTCTGGGCGGGGAAACCCCGCCCCTACTCCGAACTCCGAACTCCGAACTCCGAACTCCGACTTCTCACTCTGGGCGGGGAAACCCCGCCCCTACTCCGAACTCCGACTTCTGATTTGAATTCTGCACAGTGGTGTTAATATCCCGTTGTGGCTAACAACTCCAATTGATAAAAATAGGGAACTCTTTCTACCCAGCTTTCCCAATTCCCATTAGGATAAAGTTTGAGGTGGCGAAATCCTGGCTGTCTATCGTCCAATGCAAAATCTGGGCTGTTTGGCTGGAATTGAATACAAGTCGAAGGTGTACCCAAGCAGCGAACATGATGGCGTTGATATTGAAACTCTTGATGGATATGACCACATATAACTAACTTTACCTGGGGATAGCGATCGACAATGGCAAAAAAATCATCTGGATTTTGCAGACGACTACCATCTAACCATTGAGAATTTACTAAGAAAGGTGGATGATGTATGGCTATGAGTGTTGGCTTCTCATCTACTATTGTTAATTGATCATCCAGCCAATTTAAGGCTTCTGCTGATAAATAACCATGTACCTGTTCCGGTACGGAGGAGTTGAGTAATATAAAGTTCCAGCCACCACGCTCGAAAGACTTGCGCCGAGAAAACAACCTTAAGTTTAATGCCTCCTCCATAGCGATCGCGCAATCATGATTTCCCGGTACGCTGTAAGTAGGTATTTGTAAAGGATGTAATAAATTTTGCAAGTTTTCATAGGATTCAGGGCTACCATCTCCAGATATGTCTCCTGTCAGCAATAGTAGATCGAGTTGAGAACCTAATTTTTTTAACTGCTCTATAACTGCACAAAAAGAATCTTGGGTGGGCATTCCCAGCAATTCTTGGTTTTCTTTGGCGAATAAATGTATGTCTGTTACCTGTGCAATTGATACAGGAGAGATGTCACTCATTTTGATAATAATGTTTCGAGATGGTAAGTATTCTTAGCAAGATCGCATGAGCTGGAACAAAATAGAGGGTAGATGACAGGTAGCATAGGGAGTTTCAGGCGATCGCTGGGAAAGCAAGTCACTTTTTCCCTACTTTGACTACCTATTTATTCTTGCATAAGTAGTGAAGTTATATAAAACAATTTATTTTACTTGTCTTTACGTAATTCACGAACTAATGTTGACAAACAAGAGGACTATTTCCCATATTTAGTTATTTTTTCATCTATCCCCAGAAGTAATTTATATTTTATATTTATATTAAGTATTATGTGATACTTAATTTGCCATAGTAATAATACTTAAGTTCGTCAACAGCTAAACAGCACTATGAAAAGCTTGACAAGATGCTTGCGGAAACTGGAGGTGCTGAAATTTATACTTTGATTGAGTTATTGGATGTATTGGGGTATCGGATGGCACTAGTACCTAAAGATAAGGGCGATGCTCCATAGGAGCCGCTAACGCGATCGCATTTTGTGAAGGGATGGAAAGGGGCGATCGTCTTGTGGTATATTTGCCCGTTGGTGAGAAAAAATTATTGGTAATAAATGTATCTTGAAAATAGTGCAAGAGTTATCCCTAATTAGTTATGGAAATTTTGAAGAGTCCCAAGAGTGGGCTACTATTCAACATGAAATCCGTACAGCGATCAAGTTAATTGTTTGGCCTCCCGGTGCATCAGAATTTAACATTAATCCAATACGCCACGGTAATGGTGTTAAACCAATCAAAAATGCTTGTATGGCTGCTTTGAAAGATCGGTTGGGGTGGCAACTTGAAACCAAGATACAATATGCAACTAAATCCCCAGGAAGAGTAGATGCAACTAAAAGGTTAAATGGGCATCTGTTTGCTTTAGAATGGGAGACTGGCAATATTTCATCTAGTCACCGTGCAGTTAACAAGTTAGTTCTTGGTTTGTTACGAGGTGTATTTTTAGGAGCGGCTTTAGTACTCCCTAGTAGAAGGTTATACACATATCTGACTGATAGAATTGGCAACTATGAAGAATTAGAGCCTTATTTTGATGTATGGCGAGCAGTTAGGATAAATGAAGGGTTTTTAGCAATTTTCGTAGTCGAACATGATGCAGTAGATAGTAGCGTGTCAACCATAACCAAAAGCACAGATGGTCGTGCTCTGATCTAGAGCATTTAATTGTATACTCCCAACGGCTAAAAACTTAACTTTTCGTAGGTTGGGTTGAACGAAGTGAAACCCAACAGCAAGTAGGTTTTTGTTGGGTTTCGTACCTCAACCCAACCTACAATAATTAATCCGTTTAGAGTATACATTATAGTTTCTACTGATAAGAAAATAAATCTAGTTGTTTGGGGTTATCTTGCTGAATTTTTACTTTTTTCTTTCCCCTAGCTGATTCCCATTCTTCTATTTTCCCATTTTTCAAATCGGTTAATCGTTTCACTGCTGGCTCAATATCGCCAATTTCTGTACCTAGCCAATATCGGTGCAATTTTTCTGCTGCATAGAAGGTAGTACCAGAACCTCCAAATGGATCTATCACAATTTGCTCTGGATTGGATGCCATAGCAATAATACGTTCGAGCATAATAGGAGCCAATTCATTAGCTCCCCTTGTCTTATGCTGGCGATGTCGCACTGGAGGGATATCACTCCAAATTTCCTCAATTTCAGTCCATAATGTTTCCTCTGTGCGATCGCTAGAGATTACATCTTCCCAGACTTCATCAGGAGAGTCCCAAATATCCATTAAATTGATTCCTTTGGGATTTAACTTTTTGCGGTGTCCACCATAATCTCGGATTTCTCCACCACAATGACGACAAACTTGAATTGGTGTATAAACTTTATTGAAAACTGCCGGTTCTCCTTTTGTATAGTACAACAATCCATAATGAGCAGGAGACATTTTTTTACCGCGAGGGAATGCTTTAGGCATTCTACAAGCTATCCAGTGACGAAAAAGCATACCTTGTTGATTGAGATATGCACCATATTCAATACACCATTTTGGCAAATTAAAAACAAATAAACTGCCCCCTGGCTTCAACACACGAATACTCTCACTCAACCAGTGTTTTGACCATGTAATATACTCTTGGGCTTTCATTTGGTCATTAACACCTTTGCCATAGTTTTTACCAAGATTGAAAGGTGGATCGGCAAACACCATATCTATACATCCATCAGGAAGAGCATTTAAAAAATTCAGACAATCTCCCTGGTAGAGAATTCCGCGATCGCTTTGATAAACTTCAATCAGTTGATGATTGGTAGCAGTGGAAGATGATATCAGGCTAAATGGTGTCATGAATGTATATTTTGTTTTTTTAGCACTTAAGGGACTTCCAAGAAATAAATTATCCCACATTGTAGGGGCGGGGTTACCCCGCCCCTACGAATCATACGATTGGTAAAATGACTTTGGGATATTTTTTAATCTGGAAGTCCCTAACTGGTGTGAATGTTGAGATTGCTGCCAATAAAGGGCTAATAAATTTGATACGACTTTCTTACTCATTGACATAATATGCTGGTTTTAGCATAATATGGTTGCATGAGCGATCGAAAAGAAAAACCTCTCAAATGGATAGCAAGTGCCCTTGACGATTTAACAATCCTTGCGGGAAGTCCCCCAGTGCAGTGAAACGGAACTGGGGGATGAGAGCAAGGGCAAGGACTTGAAAGCAAAACAAATAAATGAGAAAATACTAATGGTTGCGACCCACCCACACGGCTGCAAACAACAGGCTACAGTAGCGGTAAGACGCTTGCCAAAGTAACTAGCGTGAGAAAAGGGGAAAGATCCCGGTCACTGGTTCGCATGATTACGTTCTGCGGTAAAAGATAAGCCATACAGGGATGTACGGAAAAGAAATCTAACTGCCTGCGGAAGGTGGGCGGCTGCGCGGGTTCCTCCTTGAGAGGATAAAGGTAGTAATACCAGAGACGCTGTGTAAGACCATCATCGGGTTTAGTCCCGAATACCTTTGCGGTATCCCCAACGTGGCAACGGCGAATGAGACGCGAAGCCCCAGACGTAGCGTAAGCGCAGTCTGTGGGTACTTCACAAGAGTTTCCTGAAGACGTGCAAGATGTAATGGGTTACGCCTTAGATTTAGCACAACATGGCAACAAACACCCTGACGCAAAGCCTCTAAAGGGGTTTTCAGGAGCAGGTGTTTTAGAGATTGTAGAAAGTTTTGAGGGAAATGCTTATAGGGCGATTTACACTGTGAAATTTGATAATGCTGTTTACTTATTACACTCATTTCAAAAAAAATCAAAACATGGTATCTCCACGCCAAAACAAGATATAGATTTAGTTAAAAAAAGACTAAAACAAGCTCAGGAACATTATCAGAGAGAAAAATAAAATCGAAATGGAGTAAAGAAATGAGCAATCAAAACAATGTTTTCACAAGTAGCGGCAATGTGTTTGCTGATTTAGGATTGGCTAACTCTGAAGATCGTTTAATTAAAGCAAGGCTTGCATGTAAAATTAGTGAAATTATTGCTAGTCAAAACTTAACCCAAGTTGAAGCAGCTAGAATTTTAGGCATTGATCAACCCAAAATTTCTGCTTTGACAAGAGGTAAATTAAAAGATTTTTCAATCTCAAGATTGATCAGATATTTGAATGCTTTAGGTAGTGATGTGGAAATTACAGTCAAACCAAAACAAGAAAATTGCACTTCTGGTAGCACTACAGTAGTGTAATCTTAATCCACAATTTACAAAAAAATGAAAAGCGATCATATCAAGCTTTTAGGTATTCCTGCTTGGTATGCAGCTATGATTTGTCATACTCACGATAAATTTACCATGCCTACTGGTGTGAATGTTGAGATTGGTGCCAATAAAGGGGAAATACGTATGTTAGAGCCAGCAGTCGCTTAAATGACGGTAAGAAACGGGTTTAAAAAAGGTAATGCTGTCTAAGCTCCCTGCGCGATAATGGCTTTGGTTTAGAATGCGATCACTAAAAGGGCTAATCAGAAGGATGGTAAAATTAGATGCTTGATTAAATATAGCAACTTTTTATTGAAAAATATGGCTTTATTTGATGGACATAATCTAGAATTATTGAGATTACTTGATGCTTTAATTGATACACAAGAGCTAGCTCAGGAAAAAACAACAAAGCGATTTCTTCAAGGGATAAAGCTAAATTTAATGCACGATGTAGCTCGACGGCGAAAAACAAATTTATTTCACCATCTAAAGCTACTGCTATTGGCATTACTTGTATTCTTCATAATTTTATTTGTTTCTATAAAAAATAGATTTAGCTATGCGCCAATTGCTGAAAAATTAGTAAACTTATTTCGCTCTGGTCAATATTTATTAAGTACAGCATTAGGTGGCTCTTTTTTTGGGGGATTAATAGCTAATCTAGAAGGCTCAATTATTGGGGCAATGGGAGGATTTATTTTTGGTTTAATTAAAACAAGTATCAACAATCCTAACATTTGGATGCAAGGGAAAAACGTACTTGCTTCGGCTTTAGGAGGAAGTCTAATTGGTGGATTATTAGATGGTATGCCTGCTGCTATTTGTGGTTCCATTTTAGGTGCGATTTTTAGTATATTTATGCAAGTTCAATCAAATTCTTAATTAAAAATAGCTATGAATAATTCATCTAAATTAGTTGTTTGGGGAATCGTTAGTTTTATTTTTTTTATCTTGTATTGGCAGAGAAGAAAAGATTTGCCAAATTTATCAACTACAATTAATTTAGCTCTAGCTTCTGGTGGTTTAGTAGTTAGTATAAGTTTATTTTGGAGCTTAATTTATTCACAAGAGCTTATAAACATACTAGAAAAAGAAATTGGATTTGATATAATAGCTTTGTACATAGGCGTTTTTGCGGCTGGCTGGGTATCATTGCAACCTATAGTACAATTGTTGCAGCCAAGTTCTTTAGAGGGAAGGATTGAAGAATACAATATTTTAGAGAATAAAATATTTAATTACAATTTTCATTGCTCCAATAAACAAGTTTATAAAATTGTGATAATTGAAGATACAATTAACAAATTAATTTCAAGTAATACCCATAGGAACTTAATCAGCAACCCCAAGGATTTAATAGGTAAAAAAATTTCTATAACAGATGTAGTTCCTATTAATAATGGCAGTAAAAAAGAATTAAGGATTAATAGTATTCAACAAATATCCATTAAAAATTGACTCTGCAATATTAATATTATAGGATGCCTAACTATTAATCCAGAAAGTATTATATATTAACTTTTATATTAACTTTAATTAAAAATTCCAAATAGTATGATTCTATGCCGTAAATGCATCAGTTCAAATTTTTATCGCTGATCGCTTCACAGCTTAACAATATGGTGTGATCGCAATTAGCCAAGAGTAAAAAAATGTCGTGAAACTAATATTTACCGACTTTTAACCAATGGTGGTGCGATAAATGACTTAACTCAAGCTTTGAGTCCAACTTTACCCCAACACCAGTATGAATATTGTGAAATAAAAACGAAACACAGATAAACTACAGATAGACTGCAATATTCATCTACTCACCCATGTCCCAGTATCCCAATTTAGAACAAGCACTAAAATACTACTTTGGTTACGATAATTTTCGCCCCGGACAACGGCAAGTTATTGAAGGTGCAATGCAAAATCGGGATTTGATGGTTGTCATGCCTACTGGTGGGGGAAAGTCCCTGTGTTTTCAATTACCAGCATTGATGAAACCGGGGTTAATGGTAGTGGTATCGCCGTTAATTGCTTTGATGCAGGATCAGGTGGAAGCATTGCGAAAAAATGGCATTGCGGCGACTTTTCTTAATAGTAGCCTGAACCAATACCAAACGCGATCGCGGGAACAAGCTATTCTCGGTGGTAAGGTAAAGTTACTCTACGTCGCTCCAGAACGTCTGCTCAGTGAAAGGTTTCTGCCGTTTCTCGATTTAATACATAATCAAATCGGTATTTCCGCATTCGCCATTGATGAAGCACATTGCGTATCGGAATGGGGACATGATTTTCGCCCTGAATATCGCCAGTTGAAATTACTGAGAGGTCGATTTACCCATGTGCCTGTTTTTGCTCTCACCGCTACGGCTACAAATCGGGTGCGTAGCGATATCATCAGCCAATTGGGATTAAAGCAACCCAGTATTCATATTGCCAGTTTCAACCGACAAAACCTTTACTATGAGGTACGCCAGAAAAATAAAAATGCCTATGGTGAAATTTTAAGTTTAATTCGGGATACTGAAGGTGCAGGAATTATTTATTGTTTGACGCGCAAACAGGTAGAGGAAATCGCTTTTAAACTCCAGCATGACAAAATTTCTGCCCTACCCTACCATGCAGGGTTAAGTGATGAGGAACGCAGCCAGAACCAGACGCGGTTTATTCGTGATGATGTGCGGGTGATGGTAGCCACCATAGCTTTTGGCATGGGGATTAATAAACCGGATGTGCGGTTTGTCATCCATCACAGTTTACCCCGCAACTTGGAAAGCTATTATCAAGAATCGGGGAGAGCGGGGAGAGATGGGGAACCATCCCGGTGTACCATGTTTTTTAACTATGGTGATATCAAAACCATTGAATGGAGTATTAATCAAAAAACCGAGGAACAAGAACAGCTAATTGCTAGGCAGCAACTACGGCAAATGATTGATTATGCTGAAGGTACGGTTTGCCGACGCACCATCCAATTGGGTTATTTTGGGGAACGATTCCCCGGTAATTGTGGTAACTGTGATAACTGTCGCCATCCCCAACCAGTGGAGGATTGGACTATAGAAGCGATGAAGTTTTTATCCTGTGTGGCTCGTTGTAAGGAAAGATTTGGTATGAGTCACATTATAGATATATTGCGAGGTTCCAAGAACAAAAAAGTTCTCCAATATAAGCACCATGAACTCTCTACCTATGGTATTGGTAAAGATAGAACCCTGGATGAATGGCGGATGTTGGGGCGATCGCTACTCCATCAAGGTTTACTAGAACAAACTAATGATGGCTATTCTGTGCTGAAATTGAATGCTCTGAGTTGGGAAGTGATGCGACGACAGCGTACCGTTTCTGTGGCTATTCCCGTCAAACCCAAAGTTCCTGAACTCAAACAAAGTGTCAAGGCTGCTGCCGCAGATATGCTAATGTATAAATTGCGATCACTCCGCAAACAGTTAGCAGACGAACAATCCGTACCCCCCTATGTGATTTTTGCCGACTCTACCTTAAGGTTGATGGCACAGGTACAACCCCAAACCAGAGAGGATTTGAGCAAACTTTCCGGGGTTGGTAGTCACAAACTTTCCCAATATGGTGATCGTTTTTTGGCAGAAATTAGCACCTATCGTCAAGAACAAGGTTTGTCTGCATCCCAAGTAAAATTCACCCCTGGAAATAATTCTCCCTCAGGAACGGAATTATTAACCTTACAACTATATCAACAAGGTCTAAGCATTAGAGAAATTGCAACCCAGCGCAATCTCCGTCCCACCACAATTGTCCGCCATCTTTGCGATTTGATTGAGAAAAACCAGTCAGTAGATATTAATCAGTTGGTGCCCCAAGAAAAACAACAAAAAATATTACAGGTATTAGAAAGTTTAGGAGATGTTGCTCTAACACCAATCAAAGAGTATTTAGGTGAGAGTTATAGTTTCGATGAAATTCGTCTAGTACGCGGGAAATGGCGGCAACGAGATCGCCAATAATGCTAATAGAGATATAATGCCTATTGCTTTTTACCTATCAAATACATTATTGCAATCTATCAATTATGCATTCTCATTGAAGAAAGCAAACTCAGGGCTGCTAATGTGGTATGGTTTAACATCACTCACAGCTACAGGTTGTAAAGATGGCTTTTGTTTATAACTCAAAACTATGGATAACAGTCTAGGTAGAGCCAAACAAACACAAACGTTGACCACAGTCAGGATAATTACAGATATAAAATCCATAGGACAATTCCCTTATTTATTAATGGTCTAATATACTATTGTCTACTAAATAAGTTATTTTGGCAGTATTAATAGATAGATGTAATATTTAATTTACTTGTAATTATCATAAGTAATAGTTAATTACTCAAAAAAAAGATACATACATGTTAAGAAAAATGACAAAATATTAATTATCAAGGGAATAAAAAGTATGAGGAAGCACAGAGAGTTTCCCTATAAATGAAATCACCAAACAATAAACTGGATACAAGCCCCCCGTAGTGACTTAGCTTTCACTGCAATGGCTCAATGCGTGATTTTTGACTTTTGACTGACCTAAAGCGGTTGACTCCTTTGGTTAAGACATAACAGAGCATTGAGCGCAGAAATGTGGACTGAACTTACATGATGTATTTTTCCTTAACATATAACTGGTACAATAGGGAAAAGTGGTAATTTTTTGCCTAAATTCAACAGATTTTAAACCTTGATTTACAGGTTTAATATGGTTGGTTTGATGCGCCAGAATTAGAGCTATTGACCTAGGTAAAACCACACAAGCAACCCCGCTAGTTAGGGTTATTAACAGAGCATCCATCAAACCCATAAGTAATCACCTCCCAATTAAGATAAATTGCGATCGCTCTTCAATTCACAGCAGTAATTGTTGCTGCTAAATTAGCAACCAGAAAAATCATTACTATTTGTCTATATAAATATATATTATCATAAAGATTTGTAAATGTATTGATTGAAAATACTAGAAAGGCAATCCTAGATAAAAGCGGACAAAAACAATAGTGTCTATTGTGATGAGTTATTCTAGCCTCATAGGTAAAGATAGTGGAAAATAGGCAATTTACTACTGGGGTGATATGTGATGTTAGAAACCTCTACAAAACGCAATGGGTCTTTGCAAATGACTGAGCAAGAGCGTCTATTATTACAGGGTTTAATAGATTATTCTCAGGTACAGACCGTACCAGAAATCTGGTCTGTGGTGGCAAATAAATGTGGTAATACGGTTGCTTTACGAGACCCCCATGCAAAACCAGAAGTGGTTGTGACTTACACTCAGCTATATCAGCAGATGAGGCAGTTTGCTGGGGGATTGCAGGCTGTGGGAATAAAAGCGGGGGAGCGCATTTCTTTAATTGCCGACAATTCTCCCCGGTGGTTGGTTGCCGATCAAGGAATTATGATGGCTGGAGCCGTTGATGCGGTGCGTAGCTCCCAAGCAGACAAGGAAGAAGTACTGTATATTATGGCAAACAGTGGCAGTACTGCCCTAGTGGTGGAGAATTTGCAGACCCTGAAAAAGCTGAGAGGGGGTATTGATGATTTACCAATTGGGTTAGTAATTTTACTGAGTGATGAAGTGCCACCAACAGAAGAAAATTTCAAGGTGTTGAACTTCTCTCAACTGATGGAACTGGGGGCACAGCATAAATTAGAACCCGTACAGCAAAACCGGGATACCCTCGCCACACTAATTTATACTTCTGGTACCACGGGCAAACCCAAGGGAGTAATGCTCAGTCACGGTAACTTGATGCATCAAGTCGCTAATTTGGGGATAATAGTACAGCCACAACCGGGAGATGTTGTTTTGAGTATTCTCCCCACCTGGCATAGTTATGAACGTAGTGCGGAATATTTCTTACTTGCCCAAGGTTGTACCCAAGTTTACACCAACCTGCGCTCCGTGAAGAAGGACCTGAAACAATATAAACCCCATTACATGATAGCTGTACCCCGACTACTGGAATCAATTTATGAAGGTGTGCAAAAGCAGTTTCGGGAACAGCCAGAAAATAAGCAACGCTTAGTGAATAACTTGTTGGGTTTTAGTGACAAATATATTAAAGCGCGGCGAATTTCCCAAAAATTAGACTTAAATAACCTTAATCCTGCTATATGGGCGAGAATTACCGCTAGTATCAAAGCATCTGCTTTGCTTCCCCTCCATCTCTTGGCTGATAAGTTAGTTTATCAGAAAGTTCGGCAAGCCACCGGAGGTAGAATCAAGCAAATGATTAGTGGTGGTGGTGCCCTTCCCAAACACATTGATAACTTCTTTGAAATTATTGGTGTGGAGATTTTAGTTGGTTATGGTTTAACCGAAACCTCTCCTGTTACCCATGCACGGCGATATTGGGAGAATTTGCGCGGTTCAGCAGGAAAACCAATCCCCGGCACGGAGACCAAAATTGTCGATCCGGAAACTCGCCAGCAATTACCAACGGGGAAAAAAGGCTTGGTACTGTTGCGGGGACCGCAAATTATGCAGGGTTACTACCAAAATCCAGAAGCCACCAACAAAGCCATTGATGGTGAAGGGTGGTTTGATAGTGGCGATTTAGGTTGGATTACACCACAAGATGACCTAGTATTAACCGGACGGGCAAAAGACACCATTGTATTAACCAATGGGGAAAATATCGAACCACAACCCATTGAAGACGCTTGTTTGCGATCGCAATATATAGATCAAATCATGCTTGTGGGGCAAGATTGTAAAAGTCTTGGTGCTTTAATTGTTCCCAATCTTGATGCTTTAGAACAATGGGCGGTTAGTAAGAATCTGGAATTGTGCCTAGAGGATGCTAACCTGACACAGACCGAAGGTCAACAAATTAACCTGGAGAGTACAATAATTCAGGATTTATTTCGGCAAGAATTGAATCGGGAAGTCAAAAATCGTCCTGGTTATCGCCCAGATGACCGTATTGGACCATTCAAACTGATTCTTGAGCCATTTTCCATTGAAAACGGGACAATGACCCAAACATTGAAAATTAAGCGACACGTGGTCATGGAACGCGATCGCGATATGATTAACAAAATGTTTGCCTCATAGTCCCAGTTATCCACTAGGTAGGGAACGCTAAATTTATATGGATGTCTCCAATCAACAACTACTCTTAAAACGCGTTGTTAACGTCAAAGCCATTGTGACTCCTGTCTGGAAGGAGGAAATGCAACAACATCTGCAAGCTCAAATCAATCAACTAGATCAACAGCTTCAGCAGTTGGATATGCAAGGACAACGGGCAATCTCAGAAATTCAGAAACAAAGTCTGCAACCTCCCGGTCCCCAAACAACCCAGCAGATAGAGAATATTCAACTCCAAATCAACGAAAAGAAAAGTGAATTACTAGAGCAAAAAAACCAATTATTGCAAAACCTCCAACAAGTACAGATTCTGGAGTTAGATCAGGAAGTTAATCAATTCCAAATGGAAGGGTTCTTCCGTGTGGAAGTTGGCGACAACCTAATTAGCAAAATGCAAGTGGAAATTGTCATGCGGGATGGCGTTGTCGAAGAAATTCGCGGCGATCTTTAATACATAGGTGTTTGGGACTATCAGTCCCCACCCCATATACATAGTTTTACATCCACAACTCATAAATAATCTGACTCAACCAAAACCAAGATTATTTATGGGTTTTTATTAATTTATATGAATGATAATTGACAAAGAGACACAGACAGGCTTGTCAGTCATAATTGTCACAATTATGATCAAAATTCAAGTATTTGTGAAAAAATAGGGATAAAATATAAAAAAGTTTCCAACCTCTTAAATTTTTGTAAAAATTACTTAATATACAGAGGTATTATATTTATTGCTGTTAGCAGCACTGGTAAAGCAATCAGTCCTCGATGAAGGCGAACTAAAGTCCAGGAGGAAAAAACGGTGACAGTTGAAAATAATCAAAATCAGACAGTGAATACAGATAAAAGTAAAAGCGAAGAAACTAGTAACAAGCCAGTGCCGGCAGATTCATCAAACAAACTGGATATCCGCAATCAATCTGCTCTTTCTCTTCGTCCGATCAAATCTTCCGAGTTGAAAGTGGTAGAGACAATAAATGTCATGGGAATCCGCCCCATTGCCGCCCATAGCATGGAGGTTGTAAACACCATTACCGCTTCTGGGGTTCGTCCCATTGCCGCTAGTAACCTAGCAATTTCCAAACAGTATTCTTTGCTCGGAAATCGTCCCGTCATGATTAAGGTAGTTGATGAATCTGATTCATTGATGGGTTATTTGGATTAATCCAAAATCATTAATCTAATCTATTACTTCCTAAACCCGCTTTGTTCACAAAGTTGGGTTTTTAAATTTGTCTTGATAAATTGTTGCTTACTATCAGGGGAGTAGGTTGACTGACGACGAAGAATACTATAGTATTCAATTATGAAGCACAAGATTATTGACTTATTTTCTGGGGCGGGTGGATTGACCACAGGTTTTCACTTAGCTGGCTTTGAATCTATTTGTGCGATTGATGTGAATGCCAAAGCTCTAGCAACTTACAAGCACAATTACCCAAGAACTAAAATATTGCATCAGGACATCCGTGAGGTAAAACCTTCAGAGTTGCGATTAAGCCTGGGTTTACAGAGGGAAGAGCTAACAGCCTTGATTGGCGGTCCTCCATGTCAAGGATTTTCAAGAAATATTCCTGCTGGCTACCGCTCTCTAAGTGATCCTCGTAATCATTTATATAGGACTTTTTTGGAATTTGTACAGGAATTTAGACCTATTCATGTTGTAATGGAGAATGTGCCGGAAATTTTGAAAGCTTATGATGGTGTAATCAGACACGAAATAACAGAGCAACTTGAATTATGGGGCTATAAAGTTATATCGGCATCTTTAAATGCTGCACATTATGGAGTGCCGCAAACAAGATCCAGGGTTTTTTTCTTAGCAAGCCTAAATCATTTGCCACATTTACCAGAACAAACACATTTTGGTGATATTAGAAGTGATTATAAAAAAAATAAATCTTGTGTTCAGCTTACTTTACTAGAGCCACACATTTCTTCAGTTGTTACAGTCAAAGATGCAATTGGAGACTTGCCACCACTAGAAGCAGGACAGGAGTATGATGCTGAGGTCTATCCTTATGAGCCACAAACTACATATCAGTTCATGATGCGTAGCGGAAGCATGAAAATAGTCAATCACATTGCTCGTGCTTTAACTCCCATTCAAATGTCGAGAGCGCGTGCCCTTTGCGAAGGGCAAGATGCTAGGGACTTACCTCCTGAATTAGCCCCTAAAAAGCACTATAGTGGTGCATATGGCAGACTCTATTGGAGTAAACCTGCAAGAACCATTACTAGATGGGTTTTCCATCCAGGATCTGGTAGATTTTTTCATCCTACCCAGGATCGGACGATTACAATACGCGAAGCAGCAAGATTACACTCTTATCCAGATAATTTTCACTTTTTAGGCTCATATACCAACATGGCTTCTCAAATTGGTGAATCTGTACCTCCACTTCTGGGTAAAGTTGTGGCTGCATCTATTCTTCAAGATAGTTGTCAGGGGACTGCATCTTGATTTGAGCTTGTAAAGCTGAGATAACCGTCTCCACATATTGATCGAAGGTAAGACGAGTTCTTTTAACGGTAATACGAACTGCATCCAAAGGAATAGTTCTGGCTCTGAAAAGTTGTTTCTGATTTTTGTACCAAACCAACTCTGTTTTCCCTGCGATGCTTCCTTGTAGACCTGCACCTTTCTTTCCGGTCTTTTTATTTACTGTCCAAGCCCAAGAAAAAGTGTTTGGGTCAAATGTATACAATGGAAATTCACAGTAAACATACTCATAACCCTTGATGGTTTTCAGTAATATTCCCTCATAACTGTTTACAACATTCTGGGTTGCTTGACTCGATATAATTTTCTCATTCCAATGTTGGATAATAGCTGTTCCAAGCTCATGAGGTGAAGATTGCTCAGTCAAACCTGGAAAACCAAGTTGAACTGCCTTTTTGATCACATCTGCTCTCTGGATCACAAATAAGAATGAATCTCCAGTATTCAAGCTACTCAATTGAAGAGATTTTAACGACCAACCATCAGCAGTAGTCGTGTCAACAGCATCGTAGAGAAGTTTACTTCGCCCCAGTGCAGGATCGGATAGCGGTATATTTTTAACATAATGAAAGATTGCCTCCCAGGTATAATCCTCTATCGAGCCAATGACTGGAGATGCGACAGTAGCAATTATCGCTTGCTTCAATTTTTCAATCTCTGGTTCTGTCAGCACTCAGGGATTCCTCTACGGCTTGCAAAAATTCACTCATTGTTATGCCCAAAGCTTTGGTGATATGACTAAGAACCCTAATCGATGGACTTTTAAGTCCCCGCTCAAGTTGGCTGATATAAGTCCTGTGCAAACCTGTCGTTTCTGCCAGGTACTCTTGTGACCAACCTATTTTTATGCGACGACGCTGTAGCTCTAGTCCTAAAATTTCGTCTAGTTTACTGGGTTGCATGAATACAGATAGTAAAGTTTTGAATACCAAAGTTCTACAGACTAAAGTATTCAATATTTTTTTACACCGAATTTTCAGTGATAATCTTGTTTTCAAAGTAAACAGATGACGGCGAGGAAAGAAAACAGACCTTAGCGGTACTAGGGACTGATTCTGTCACCATCTCTTAGGTTCAGCAAACCGGATACAACTATTCTCTCTCCTGGTTGTAATCCTCCCAGTACTTGATAAGTATTACCCCTTATGTTTCCTAATTTAATGCGTCTTTGCCTAGCAATTAATTGGGAGTTATTTTGTGTCAATTTTATGGTTTCTGCAACATAGACAAAACTTTCTTCAGCTACACGAAAAATTGCCGCCCTCGGAATTAAAGCTCCTGGTCTTCGGTTAAAAATCAATCTAGCACGGACTAATTCATCTGTGCGTAATTTAGATTTTGTATTTTTTAATAGAGCTTTGACAACTATAAATTTAGAGTCACCTTTTTTTTGGGAAATTAAATATATTCGAGTTTTACCTAATTTCTTCCCTTGTTCGCTCATGACCTCCACGGGCATACCTTTACGTAACCGAAAACTAAGTTTTTTGGGAACATTAATTTTGATTTCTAAAGGTTGATTTTGAGTAATTGTTCCTATTTTTGTGGAGGTATTAATAATATCTCCAACCTTCACAGGAATACTAGTAATTATGCCAGTTACAGGAGCCGTAATTTTATAACGCTGAATATAGCTTGGTTGTTGAGTCAGTTTATAAGCCTGTTTTAGGGCTTGTTCCGCTTGTAGTACTCTCACCTGCTGTGCTTGAATTTTGGCATCGATCGCTCCTAAATTCATCTCCACCGCAGCCAAATTCTGGGCATATTCATCCCTTGTTTGTCGAGATACAGCACCTTGTGCGGCCAAAAGAGAATACCTTTGGTATTGTTGTTGATTTAACTTAGCATGAGCAAGTTGGGATAATCTTGCTGTTTGCAAACGATTGAGAACATCCCGAGCGCGGTCTAATTTTTGTTGTGCTTGATAGTAGCGTGAGCTAATTGCTGTTGACTGTTCCCCTTGGGAGTTAACTTGTATAATCGCGCTTCCTGCTTTTACCTTATTTCCGGATTTGACAAATACATGGGTAACTGTACCCTGAATTTTCGGCTGGAGTGTGATTGAATTAAGAGGTTCTAAGCTAGCAATATAATCATAACTTTCCTCAATTTTACCTACTCCAACCGTTGATATTTTTACTCGTTTAGTTTTAACTTGATTACTATTATTTGATGATATTTGATGTTCTGGACTCATTAACAGCCCTAAGGCTGCACCTCCAGTAATTATGATTAGAACTGCAAAAAACAACCATAGCCACCCTCCCTGTCTTAATGGTGGTTCAAAAGATGGTTCTGGAAAATTTTGTTCAAAATCAGATTGAGACTCAGAAGACTTCATAACTCCCAGGTAAATTAATAAAAAATTAATAGATAAATCAGCAAAATTGTCAGTTTTGATATGGAAATAACTAATTAGAAATGATACTTAACATTCGATTGTTAGTTACCTAAGTTAAATATATGGTTTTAACACATTAGAACTAATTTATCGCAATATTAATGATAAAAAGAAGCTTATATATACAATTTATAAGTGATATTGGTAATGTAAAAATATCTTTAAATAAAATTGATGGTAGTCTTAAAAACCAGAGCTTTTTCTTTGACGAGTCTCGGATGTGAACGATCCCCGACTTCTTTAAGAAGTCGGGGATCTGTGACCCAGCCTTCAGAATTAATGAAATGGAGTAAGTAGGTAAGCGTAATTAAATGTAAGATTGAACCTCACAGGCGGGGTGCTAAAGAGAGGGGTGCCATCAGGCGGGGTGAGGTTTTATATTTAATTTGACCCAGTTTCTTACTAGAGCAGTTAACAACGTTTTAGCTGGGTTAACAACACAACAATTTCATCCACAGCTTTTCTTATTGTTCGACTTGGTTGTCCCGTTTGATTCACCATAATACTAAAGTTAACTGGACTATACTGGGGAGGGTTAACATATCCAGAAAGGGTGACAACACCACTGAGGGTACCCGTTTTGGCTCGCACAATTCCCTCTGCAGGCGTACCTTTCATCCGATTTCTTAAAGTACCACTGACACCCGCAACTGGAAGGGAGGCGCGAAAAACTTTTGCTTGGGGTGATTTTGCCATTCCCTGCAAGGTTTGGACTAATGCTTCTGGACTAATTAAGTTTTTGCGAGAAAGTCCAGAACCATCAACAATTTGATAACTTTGGGGATTGACTCTTAACTGATTTAATGTTGTTTTGAGAACTGCTAACCCTACATTAGCCGTATTCTTGGGATTCTTTTGGGTACTTTTACTAGCTAAAGCCCTTAATAAAGCCTCAGCAAACAAATTATTACTGTTAACATTAGTCTCTACTAGCAACTCAGATAATGGTGGAGATTCTACAGCTGCTAATTCCCGTTCATTTTTACTCCCAGCAGCACTAAATACTCTAGTAACGGAAATTCCTTCCTTGGCCAAATTTAGGCGAAAATGACGCATAAAATGTTCAATGGGATCAAAAACAGCGATCGCAGTAATATCAGGTCGAGAATCAACCCCTAATTGACCGTTAATTCTTAATACCGGACCTTTTAAATCCCGGGTGACTTCCACAAAACCTCGTTCCCCTTTAGGAAGGGTGACAGAATTATTTTCTACTCGCCAGCGATATGCTTCGGTAAGTTCATCCCATTTCACTTTCAGAGGTTGACCCACCGTTTGGGGGAAAATCCTTAATATGGCAGCATTTTCATTCAAAATTAAACTATTTACCGGCGCACCATAATAATATTGCACATCTTCCCACATCCAACTAGGATGAATCCCATCCCCTTGGAAGTAACTATCATCAGCAATTAACTGTTTGATTTGGCGAATACCCCGTTGGCGTAACTGCTTCGCTAAACTTTGCAACTGAGCATCTTTCAAACTGGGATCTCCCCTACCTACCACCCGTAAAATACCCTCCCCATCTTGATAAACAGAAGTACGGATACGGAAATTAGCCCCTAGTGCTTGTAATGCGGCGGCGGTGGTTAGTACTTTAGTATTAGAAGCTGGAACAAAGTATTTTTGACCATTGCGATTATAGAGAGTTTGATTGCCATCCTGATTTGTAACTAAGATGCCCCAACGTACCCGATTAAACCCAGGTCGATTCACTACAGCATCTACAGCAGCAGATAATTGACTAGTACAAATAGTTTTTTTGCTTGGTATTTGTGCTGTGGCTGCTTTGGTATGAAAACCAATGTGAGTACTTAACAAGATGAGGAATAAGCCCAGAGAAATTTGATGAGACATGAGATAATTTACGTGTTTTTTCTGCTGCAACCGTCACAGTTGTGTTATGAACGTTGCCATTAAACCACAAAGCTCAATTATTTCTCAGGTATCTAGTCTTCCAGATATCAAGGACATATATTATCCTAAATTTGTGAGCAATAAAACCAGGTAATACCATTTTCAAAAAAGAATGGGACAAACAAGTAGGGGCACGGCATCAGAATGATAATTTTAGACACCAAAATCTTGTGGTCGCCGTGCCCTTGTGTAGGGGCACGGCATCAGAATGATAATTTTAGACACCAAAATCTTGTGGTCGCCGTGCCCTTGTGTAGGGGCACGGCATCAGAATGATATTTTAGACACCAAAATCTTGTGTTCGCCGTGCCCTTGTGTAGGGGCACGGCATCAGAATGATAATTTTAGACACCAAAATCTTGTGGTCGCCGTGCCCTTGCGTATTATCACGGCATCAGAGGGATATTTTAGACACCAAAATCTTGTGGTCGCCGTGCCCTTGCGAATCATGTATGTGTCGCAAACATGATTTGACTTGGTATAAGTATTAGATTATTGAAGTAGGAGAGGAAATGCAACAAGTAGGGATGTTCTGGAGGAACCGCCTTCAGGCGATGTTCCTAAGGGGAACCGCCCAAAGGGCGATCGCCAAAAAATCACCAATTCGTTGGAGCAGTTTTATTGCTGACTTTCTGTTAACAGGGATGGTTATTGGTCCTGCGATCGCTCCAGTATTAGCAGCATCTGGGTTGCCAATTTTACCTGGGGTAGCTAACATTATCTACTTTATGGGCAATCATGTATGTCCCCAACCAGATATGGGTGTGGAGCTAGCACCACCCTTTATTATGGCTGTGTGTATGCGTTGCTATGGTACAGTTACAGGCTTATTAATCACTCGATTATTATACGCAGTTACTGGTGGTAAAGGTTTTTACTGGTTAGCTCAATATGGTTGGAGTGGTGTAGCGATCGCCAGTATATTAATGATGGCTTATCCTTTGGAGCTAGCAGCCCAAGTCTTTGATATTTGGAGTTTTAACAATTACTTAGTTACACCCTTTGGATTAGTTACGGGATTGGCCTGGGGTTTATTTACCATGCCTATTTTACATGGTGGTGATGGGAGGAATAAACCTGTTAAGAGCAGCCCCACAAGGGGGAAGTAATAAGTAATAAGTAATAAGTATAGGACTTACGCAACTGGCATCTTTTTTCTGTAGGGGAGGCAAAATCCGGTGTAGATTTTCTGCCCGCATTATTGCCGTTGCGTGACGCTTGTCAACCATCAACCATCAACCATCAACTAACAACTAACAACTAACAACTAACAACCATTTTCAAGCTAGTCCCCCACGGTCAAATCCCACAACCTGCGGATCTGAAAATGCTTTGTGACTAACTCCTCAAGGGCGCACGCAATGCGCCCCTACAAACTCTGCGCTGATTAACCATTTTCAAGCTAGTCCCCCACGGTCAAATCCCACACCTAAGCTGTCAACCATCAACTAACAACTAACAACTAACAACTAACAACTAACAACTAACAACTAACAACTAACAACCATTTTCAAGCTAGTATTCGCTTATTTCCTATTAGAGACGTGTAGATATTGGTCAACTTATTTACACGTCTCTAAATTTATTGTGTGACGAACTAAAGCAAGGGCAGAAATGAGATATAAATTACCCAGTACCTAGTCATTCAACTAGGGAAAGGAGACAGGTTCAGGGTCATTATTAGCCGTGGGAGATTCAATTTGCCATGGCAGTTCTTTATTATCTATAAAGAATCCTCCATCTAGACCAACACCATTAGCATCAAATTTCATTTTCCAGATGGCATTATCTCCAGTTCCATAATTACGCCAGAGAATATCAGGAATACCATCCTCTGTAAAGTCTGCCACACCCTCAATATCCCATTTCAAATCTTTTACGTCGTCCTCCAAGAATATTCCGATACCTGCCTCACGTCTAGGGCCAAGGGTATTGTCATCGTTCCTCAACTGCCAGATTACAGTTAAGTCAGGATCAGTAACTAGTTCAGGACCAAGAGAAGACTCATCTCTCATCAACCAGATAGCATTTCTCCCAGAATCAGGATTTGCTTCATTTCCATAGTGACGCCAGAGAAGATCGTCATTACCATCTTGGTTAAAGTCTCCTACACCCTCAATTTTCCAATTAATATCAAAAAGATCGTTGAGGAAGTATCCTTTATCAACGGAGAGACCATTCTCATCATTCTTCATCAACCAGATGGCATTTTCTCCTGTATCATCTCTGTGCCATACAATATCAGCAATGCCGTCGTTATTAAAGTCTCCTGAATCTAAAATTTTCCAATTAGTATTTCCGGGTTGAACCAGAGATGTTGACTCTACGCTGAAAGGCTGGGCAGTATTAGTACTATCAAATTGTATTTCCCAAACAGTATTTTCATCAGTTTCATTGTTACGCCACAGTACTTCTCTGATTCCATCGCCAGTAAAGTCAGCTAAATCTTCTATTTCCCATCCAGAACCAGGAAATGGATCGATGGCAACTTGTTGATCGAATTCAATGCCATTAGCACCATTTTTCATGATCCAAATGACATTATCTCCAGTTAGAGAATTGTGCCAGACAATGTCATCTATGCCGTCTCTGTTATAGTCTTCTATACCATCAGCCTTCCAATCCTCACCTGCAAATTGCCTCAGAGCGATTGGGTTTACGGAAAAAGGCTGGGTAGTATTGCTGCCATCGTAGTTGACTGCCCAGATTTCATTATCCCCTGTGGGAAAGTTGCGCCAAAGGATTTCTGGTTTATTGTCACCATCGAAATCTGGCTTAGTACTTTGATTCCCGCCGGCAGGATTGATAGGAGTACTATCGCTTGTAATATTAACAGTAACATTACCACTAATATTTAACTCAGATTCTCCCGGTAAACCACCATACTCTACTACGTAACCTTGAATGCTGTATGCATCAACAGCGCCGGTATCTGGTAAGTCATTCCATTTGTTAAGTAGAGAACCTCCTAGAGGAGTTGCCTGAATATGGGCATAGTCTTCACCATTAACAGTATCTACAAACTCAAGGTTATTTGGCTCCGTTTCAGACCAGTTATTATACTGATTTCCTACCGCAGTACCGCTACCATCTCCACTCCAAAACTGAGTACCGGCTTCTGGCCCAGTTTCCCAAAACCACTCACCTTCTGTGGCTGCATCACTCGCACCAATCCAAGCATTACCTCCGATGCCAGCGTTGGTTTGGACAAACTCCTGTTCGCCATCGGATGTGATAGTTACTAAATAGCCTTGACGTTCAAAATAAGTTTTTCCTTCGGCTTCAGATTTAGCCGCTGTCCAGGTAATATCAGCACTGTCAACAAATTCGTAGAAGTTACCATTTTCTGGGTTAATTAGCTTGGAACCCAGCGAAAATTGAATATTACGTTGTGTAGTGTCGGGAGTACCACTAGTATTACTATAGGTTATTTGCCGCAGTACATTCTGGTAGACACTATTATCAGCATCACCACTCAGGGTCAAAATACCAGTATTTTCGTCGTAACTCCAGGTTAGCCCCTCAATAGTACCACTAGTGCCAGTCTGACCCGCAACACCTAAAACATCACCAGATAATTTATTGGTAATGATTACTTTGGCACCATCTAAATTACCACCATCGGAGTCAGTAATAGCTAAAGTTGGAGCAAGAATTTGAGGGTCTGTATTTACTTCGTAGTTAGTATTACCCGAAACATTTAATACGGGGTTAGCCATGAATCAATCCTCTGCAAATGATTAAAAATAACTTTTTTAGAGTTGCTAGTCTATTGACATTGTTGAACTCAAATGATTTCCGTCAAGGCTGACATCGTTGCTACATAAATTGTAGAAGGTTTTTATTGCATTACATAATGATGCAAACAAAAAGGAGTGGAATTACATTTTTAAGTTGATTATAAAAAATTACTGATTTGCCAAGCAGATCCTTATTGTGCCGAAAAACACTCCAAATTTCGACGCGCAAACATATGTCTTTACAAAAACTTCATATTATTAATAGTGCTCTATATAACGGGAAATGAGTATAAAACAGCAATGATTGCTGGCAAAGTTATTTGGTCTTGCCCAATATCACAAATGTACACATGTAGCAATATACCTCAAACCCCTATGCTTGCATCTCTTGAAGTTTGGTTAATAGTTAAATCTTCATAATCAATTTGGGTTTGCTTAAGTAAAACTACGTAACTTGCAAGAATTTTCTATTACATATAGAAGAAGGTGTCAGGGAAGTAACTTCCGTATGTTTTTGTAATCTATGAACATCAAAAACTTCATGATGCCAGTGATGAAAACTCAAGCGATCGCAGCTAATACAATTTTTCAACCAGAATGGGACAGATTAATAGATGGGTAGACGGGTAGGGGCACGGTGTCATAGTGATAATTTTATACACCAAAAGATTATGGATGCCGTGCCCTTACAAAGAATTTATGTGTCGCAAACATTATTGAGTACTTGTCCATAAAAACAATGAGCATTCTTCATGGAGAATGCTCATTGCTAAAAATGTTAGGTAGAATACCAAACAGCCAATCTCACCAATTGAGGATAAATTTATGAACTCACAGCAACCTTGAGACTAGCGGGTTGTGCGAGATTACCTTCTAGCACTACACCACGGTGATTGGCATGGAGATGACGCACGATGGTGTATATGGACTCGATTTTCTCTGGCATACCAGTTTTTTGGGCTAAAGCTGCTAAAGAAATTGGGGCTGACTCTTGTTTGAGTACTTCCATCACCCGTGTTTGCAAGTCTAAAATGGCTGCGGCAGCTTTTTTCCCTGCTTCCACCCCTGGTTGGTGATAGGCGTTAATATTTACCAAGCTGGCATATAAACCCACAGCGCGATCGTACAAAGCAATTAATGCTCCTACGGTACGGGCATTCACCTGGGGAATTGTGACTGTAATGGAATCGCGGTGATTTTCATACAGTGCTTGTCTGGTTCCTTGGAGAAAACCGGAAAGATAATCCCCTGGGGTAATCCCCGGTTCGATTTCTAAAGATTTACCGGGACGATCTTCCAATACTTCAATCAAGGTAGCAAAGAAATTGGGCACACCTTCACGCAACTGCTGTACATAGGCGTGTTGGTCTGTGGAACCCTTATTACCATAAACAGCAATCCCTTGGTAGACGGTGTTGCCATCTAAGTCTTTTTCCTTACCCAAAGATTCCATTACTAGCTGTTGCAAATAACGGCTGAATAGCAGTAAGCTGTCCTTGTAAGGTAGGACAACCATGTCTTTTTCTCCCTTACCATTACCTGCATAGTACCAAGATAAAGCTAGTAGCGCTGCGGGATTGTTTCGTAAATCAGCCACGCGGGTAGCGTCATCCATTTCCTTCGCCCCTTGGAGCATGGCGCGGATCTCAATCCCTTGTAAAGCGGCGGGCACTAGCCCTACAGTGGAAAGTTCCGAAGTACGTCCCCCCACCCAGTCATACATGGGAAACTTAGCTAGCCATCCCTCAGAGGTGGCAATGTTATCTAATTTACTACCAGCCATAGTGATAGCGATCGCATTTTTGGCAAAGTCTAAACCCTTGTCAGCAAAAGCTTGTTTCACCTCCACCATGCCATTGCGAGGTTCTGGAGTACCTCCAGACTTGGAGATCACTAATACCAAAGTGGAAGATAAGCGATCGCCTAAACAAGAAAGGATGCGATCGATACCTGCGGGGTCAGTATTATCAATAAAGTGAATCTGAAGGGGGGGTACTTCTGAGGCTAAAGCTTCAGCCACAAATTGAGGACCCAGGGCAGATCCACCAATGCCAATGGAGAGAATATCCGTGAAACGGGGTGCTTTGGGAGGATGAACCCCACCAGTGTGGACTTGTTCGGCAAATGCTTCGATTTGTTCAATGCTATTGGCAATTTCTTGGGTCAGCTCTGGAGTTGGTGCCAAATCGGGATTACGCAGCCAGTAGTGACCAACCATGCGGTTCTCGTCCGGATTAGCAATGGCTCCTGCCTCCAGTTCTGCCATTTGGGCAAAAGCCTGCTTGAACTTTGGACTACACGCCTCCACAAAGGCATCATCAAAGCGCATCCGGCTCACATCCAAGTACAATCCTAATCCTTCGTGGAAATATAACCATTCCTGGTATCTTTGCCAAAGTGCCGTAGCGTCCATAAGGAAATATGAAGTAAAGTGATTTTCACCAACAAGTTTAAGCTAAGGTTAGTGCCATCCCCTGTGCCTCTGATACAGTTTTCAATGTTAAATCATGGGATTTGGGTTTGGCTCCATGACTGAAGGCTTCTGCCAACGGATACGACAGAAGGAGGATTTTTCCGCTCAAACCCTTCTGACTTATGGATACAAGCCCCGTCATTTACGACGGAAGCAGCTTGGACTCCTCCCAAACATAAAACCGCTCAAACCCTCTAGGGAGTTTGGAGTTCGGAGTTCGGAGTTCGGAGTTCGGAGTTCAGGAGTAGGGGCGCATTGCGTGCGCCCTTGAGGAGTTGCATTGCGTGCGCCCTTGAGGAGTTGCATTGCGTGCGCCCTTGAGGAGTTGCATTGCGTGCGCCCTTGAGGAGTTGCATTGCGTGCGCCCTTGAGGAGTTAGTCACAAAGCATTTTCAGATCCTTGGTTGTGGAATTTTCCCATGAGGGACTAGCTTGAAATAGGGTGTGGGGTGTAGGGGAAAGAACCCTTTTTCATAATTGGTGATGAAAAAATTTTTCATAACTTGGTACAGAAAATGTAGCTGGGCTAATTGCAAAAACAAAAATCCTATCCTCCCCTGCTCTCCTTGGAAGTCCCTAAGAGTCTCTCAACACATATCCCACACCGCGTACAGTTTGAATCAAGCGTTTTTGACCCTCATCTTCGATTTTGAGACGTAGGTAGCGAATATATACCTCAATTACATTGGATTCGCCCATAAAATCGTAACCCCAAACATTTTCCAGAATTTGTTCCCTAGTTAACACCTCGCGGGGATGCTCCATCAGGTACTTAAGCAGTTCAAATTCCTTCATGGTTAAATCTATGGCTCGCTCATTGAGGATAGCGCGGCGGGTAGCAATATCCAACCATAAATCCCCGAAGCGCAATTGTTCATTGGTATCCGTATCTGGTTTTAAATACAGTTTGACCAATTTTAAAAAATCTTCAGAGCGATAGGGTTTGAGAAAATAATCATCAGCTCCAGCCTCTAAGCAAGCTACCCTATCTTCAACGCTCTCCCTTGCCATTAACATTAGTAAAGGAGATGTATTCCCATAATGGCGGATACTTTTACATAACGAAATTCCTGACTCCCCCGCAAGCAAGCGATCGACTACTATTAAAGCGGGTTGATATTCCTGGCTATACTGCAAACCAATTGTTGCATCGTGAGCCTCAATTGGGTGATAACCAGCTTCTTTTAAATCAAAAGCCAATTTATGTGCCAGGTTTTCGTCACTTTCAATTACCAAAACACAAGGAGTGTGAGCAAAGGTCATATCAATTTTGACTTTGGATGAAAGGATTTTGACGGACTATAGTTATTAAACTAAGCTCCTCATATGCATCATATCCGGACATCAGCTCAAGGAGTGAGGGAGTGTAGACACGAATCATTTTGGGGGGAAGATTTCTTCTTCAGGTATCATGTACAATTACATCGAGCTTTTGTAATTTTGTGTTAACCGAACCCCATATTCTTGAATCATTAAGTCGAGCCTATATCCGAGCAGTCGCAGGTAAAGCAGGTTTGAATCTTTCTATCCGCGAATATGATTATGGGGTAGATGGTAACTTTGATGAAATTACTATTCGCAACAATCGACGGGTCGAATCAGGTTTTTCGCTCAGTTTTCAATTAAAAGCCTCAACCCAATGGCAGCGAGATGATAGTACTATTACTTATGACTTGGAAGCCAAAACTTATAATGATTTAGTTATTCGCCGCAATTTTCGGATGGCTGTACCTTGTATTCTCATCCTATTTGCCTTACCTCCAGATTCATCCCAATGGTTAACATACGATGAGGATGAAATGTGTCTGCGTGGAAGCTGTTATTGGGAATACATAAGCGGCAAACCAACCACCAATCGCCAAAGTGTTAGAATTAGGATTCCTCGACAACAACGCTTAACTCCAGAATTGTTGCTAGATTTAATAGAAAAGGTAAAAACAGGAGAGTGGTGATGGCACAACAAATTTCAACAGAGGAATTACAAACCCACTCTCTCAAAATCACTGATATCGTCAATTACCTCCAACAACAAGGATGGCAAACAATAAACCATCCCAACCCACGTTTGTTGGTATTCCAAGGTGACAAAGATGATGCAGGTAATCCTATCCAGCTTGTGTTACCCAGCCAAAACACCTTTGAAGATAGCTCACGCCTACTAAAAAAAGTTGTAAATTTACTAGCAGGGATTGAAGAAAAATCCCCACAAGAACTTATCGACATAATCACTCACACACCTGCCAAATCAAGTTGATTGAGTATTTGGTAGCGACTGTGTTAAAAGTCAAGGGCGGTCTTCCCGTTCTGTAGATGCGCTGTGCGCGAGGGAAGATGTTAGCTTGCTTAGGAACAACATCAGCCACCTATTTAGAAGAATTTATGAAGAGTTGATCAACTCTGAAGTACTTTGCCAAGTATGTCTAGCACATCGTGAATTGGCTTCCAAAACTTAGCGTTACTTCCATGTGCTTGTTTCTTAGATCCGACAAAATTGCATAGTTTTGGGAACTGAGAGAGCCTTATAAATGCTACACCGTCACTGAATAAACGATAAGACTTTTCATATTCATCAATAATCTCATCCAAATATTCCTTAATTGAGTCTAAGCTCTCTTCCAACTTTAATTCAGTGTTTTCCGAATTTTCCGATTTGAATAATTGAGGTTCACTCTGAACTATTCGGTGTGCATGTTCAATGGATAGTTCAGCATCAATTAGTATATCCATTTGTTTCTTGTCAAATTTGAAATTCTCTTCATGTTCAATATTTATAACTGATCTACAAATCAATACCTTCGCCAAAAGAATGAATGGCAAAAAGGTTTTTGCCGTCAAAGAAAAAGTACATGACATCGTCTCGAGCATTGTCCTGAGAACGTGGAGCAAGGAGCAGACAGTCTCTACCATAAAATTGGTCATTTCCCACGGATGAATCCCGGATTTCTCACCAAATTTCTCAAAGCCTTATAAACCTAGATTTATGCGTTTCACACTGTACCAAAATTTTTGACCATCAAAAATGCCCCAAATGGATTCTGGGTAAAGATTACGGGAAATGCGAACTGACAAGTCAGCGATCGCGCTATCACCAAACTTGTGAGAAATGCGGGGAATCCGGGGATTTATATCCAGTCTATTTTTTGGTCAAATATCAACTGTCAACTGATAACTGAAATTAAGGTAATTCCACAGAAGTTGGTTTCGCAATATGTGGTAAACCCCAACCTAACTTTTCTCGCAAAATACGGAAAAATTCCGGCGATTGCAGACGAATGAAGCGAGTCACGTATTGCGATCGCTCTACATATACCCTATCTTTAGGTAATACATAACACCCTCCATTCCCATCTACTGTCATGACTAATCTAGGTGTATTCACAGGGTAAATATTTACTGGTTCGCTATCTGGAAACACCAGTGCCCTAGAAGCCAAAGAATGGGGACAAATGGGAATCAACTGTAATGCAGGGACTCCAGGGGTTAATACTGGACCTCCCGCACTTAAAGAATAAGCGGTTGATCCAGTTGGTGTACAAATAATTACACCATCCGCAGCAATATCAACTGGTGCGTGACTACCCACGGCAATTTCAAAATGGCACATGGAAGTCAATGGTTCCCGATGTAACACCATTTCATTTAAGCAAAGAGCTTCCCACAGAACCACATCATCCCGAAACACCTGAACGGTAAGCATTGCCCGTTCTTCAATCTCATAATTACCAGCCAATACCTCCTCAATTGCTTGGGGTAGCTGATTGATGTAAGCTTCCGTCAAAAATCCCATATGACCAGTGTTTACCGTCAATATGGGGATGCCACAAGGGGCGACTTGCCGAGATGCGGCCAAAACCGTTCCATCCCCCCCCAATACCACAGCAAACTTCATTTCCCCATCAAAGCCGGGTGGTATTAGCCCCTCAATCGGCGTATGACACACGGGACTCTCTGGGCTAGAGTAGCCCAGCATCCCACCAACACCATTGGTGAGACACACATCCCAACCAACAGCATTGAGCTTTTCTTGAAGTTCCATAGCGATACGATTCGCTATTGGTTTCACGTCATTGTAAATAATGCCTGCTTTCGGCACACTCAAATATCCAAATCTAGGCGATGCTTTGTATTATGTTATCCTTACACATTTTGGACAATCTAGTCATTCGTCCAAAATTAATAAATAATCTTTGTAGTCCCCTGACTATTGATTATTAACATTTTTGAAGGGAGACCTTTTTGGTTTCTTGCTCTTCTTCTTCTGATAATCCAATTCCTTGAGCTTTTTCATAATCCGGTTAAAGTACTCTTGTAAATAGCTTTCTAGGGTTGTGGTTTCACTCACATCGAAACCAAAGACCTGATATACATCTTCCATCGGGGCATCAAGTGGTTTACCACTGGCAATAACTTCCGTAAATGCTAGCCTATCTGCCACGTTCCAACTCCACTGAAAGAAGCGCAAGCAGCTACGCACGGTACGTAATAAGTTAATGGGCATTCGGGTAATCTTTGCTTCTTTCCCAGACAAGCGTTCGCAGATGGCAATAATTTCTTCCGCACTCCAAGCACGAGTACCCACCACTGGGAATGTTTTATTTTCTGTTTCTTTGACAGACAAAGCCCGAATCACAAACTTGGCTATGTCTTGGGTATCCATGTAAGCGATGGGAGAAGATTTCCCTGTCACCCACACCGGTTGTCCTTCCAAAATAGGAATCCCATACTGACCAATTAAGCCCTGCATAAAGCCAGCCAGACGCAAAATAGTATAGTTTAAACCCGACTCAGCTAAAAATAGCTCTGTACACCGCTTAATTTCCATCAAGGGCACTTCTGGGTACTTCTCGGCATTTAAAATAGATAAGAAGATAAAACGCTCTACTTGGGCTGCTTTTGCCGCTTGAATCAAGGCTACCTTCCCTTCCCAATCCACTTGTTTAATACTCAGAGAATCCGTGGGACGAGCTGTAGCGGCATCTATGACTGCGGTTACACCCTCCAAAGCTGGAGCTAGGGTTTCTGGACGACACAAATCCCCCCGCACCAGCTCTGCACCCCATTCCTTCAGAAATGCAGCTTTCTTTAAACTCCGCACAAGACAACGTACCTTATACCCCTCATCAATAGCATGACGAGCCACTTGTCTTCCCAAGGTGCCAGTAGCACCGACGATTAATATTGTCATGGGGGTTCGTAACAATTAGTAAACTTTTATGAAAAATCTTATCAAAATTATATATGTAAACAAATGTTTACAAAAAAAATATATTCCTGATATGGTGCCGAGAGACTTAAGTTATGAGTCTCTCGCTTTTCAGGACTGTATTATGAGAATTTTTATTCTTCTACGCCTTGAATTTTCAGCAATAATGTACCTACAGCCCAACCTACGAAGATTAAGCCAAAGGACAATAGCACTGCATTCAACATTTCACCGCCCATTGGTATGATTCTCCTTTGCGAGTTTTTGCACTAAATTTGGTGGATTCTAGCAATGATTTGCGTCCTTTGCGGTCAAAGCTGTGATTCCACCGCTAAGGGATGAGACCAGTGTAAAGTATTTTAAACTAGTTTGGCAGTCTATCTGGCAGTGTGGGGAGGGAAGGAGGGAAGGAGGGAAGGAGTGAAGGAGTGAAGGAGTGAAGGAGTGAAGGAGTGAAGGAGGGAAGGACTTTTAACTGTCAACTAACAACTAACAACTAACAACTAACAACCCATCACTCTCCCATTGCTAATCCTGCTAAGTAACCTGTAGTCCAAGCACTTTGGAAGTTAAACCCACCAGTAATACCATCAATATTTAAAATTTCCCCAGCAAAATAGATTCCGGGAATCACTCGGCTTTCCATGGTTTTAAAGTTCACTTGTCTGAGATTGACTCCCCCACAGGTCACAAATTCGTCTTTGAATACTCCTTTACCTTGGATCAAATATTCGCCTTGGGAAAGTTCTTGAATGAGTCGATTCAATGTCTTTTTGGATACTTCTGCCCATCGCGTATCTGGAGCAATCTCAGCACGTTCAAGGAGATACTGCCAGAGGCGATGGGGTAAATTAACACCACGGTGTAGGGCGATCGCTCGTTTGCCCGATTCATGTTTCACCGTTAACAACTGTTGTCTTAGCTGTTCTTGATTCAAGTCCGGCAACCAATTAACCTGTAAAGTAGCTTGATAATTGCTGTCATGTAAAATTCTCGCACCCCAGGCAGATAATTTCAGTACCCCAGGACCGCTCATTCCCCAATGGGTAATTAGTAAGGGTCCCATTTGTTCTAGTTTAGTTTTATCTGATACGGATAAACGCAAATTAACCGTATTAACACTGACACCAGCTAACTTCCTCAGATTGGGTTCGGGGACATTAAAGGTAAATAAAGAAGGAACGGGGGGTTCAATTTTATGACCCAAGTCTTGGGCAATTTTATAACCAATGGGGTTGCTTCCTGTTGCCAGTAGCAAGCGTGAGCATTCTAGAATTTCTCCGGATTTGAGGACAACGGCAAACTTGGAGTCTGTGGGTTTTACTGACACAACAGGAGTGCCAATGCGTATATTTACACCCATAGTCCTGGCTGTATCCAGCAAACAATCGGCAATAGTTTGGGAACTATCGGTGACAGGGAACATCCGTCCATCAGCCTCAGTTTTCAACTTGACTCCGTGCTTCTTAAACCAGGCGATGGTATCTTTGGCTTGAAAGCGAGTAAACGCACCCCGCAGTGCTTTCCCTCCCCGAGGATAGTTTTGCACTAACAAAGCTGGTTCAAAGCAAGCATTGGTTACATTACAACGCCCACCCCCAGAAATTAAAACTTTGGCTAAGGGTTTACGACTGGCTTCAAGTAAAGTAACCTGGGCATAGGGATTAACATTAGCAGCTGCGATCGCTCCAAAAAAACCAGCCGCACCACCCCCAACTACAATAATTTTCTCAGTTTGCAAAGGCGATATATTTCCCAATCAAATTAACTTTAACCAACTTTGGGGGTTAAATTCCCCTGCTTCTACAAGCAGCGCGTTTTGCGTCCGGGTAAAATCCCCGTTGCTCTCACACAATTCGCTCATTCTACATTCTTTTAATCTTCCACAGGTTCAAAATCATCTTTCGTCGCCCCACACACAGGACATACCCAATCGTCTGGTAACTCCTCAAATGGTGTTCCCGGTGGTATTCCTGAATCTGGATCCCCAACTTCAGGATCGTAGATGTAGCCGCAGACTTGGCATTCATACTGTTGCATTATAGTTTCTCCTATTTTTGCCTGCTGTGATAAATCCTAGAAGCCTTGGGGAGTATATTTCTAGATTTGCATCCGAACTTTTACAAAAATTGACGATGGATGTTGATTACCAAGCTCCCATCCGTATATTAGTCTGGGACATGGGACTTAGAACCGCCACCAAGTTCGTTGAATATAGCTGAGAATTCCAAAAGCGATCGCCACCACAAATAACAGTGCTATGATTCCACCGGGAATAAAAGTGAGAATCTCCAAGCCTCGGAGAATATAAACTGCGATGGCTACCCCCAAAAATACACCAAAACCCTGAGTTAATCTGCGATTTAATTTAGATTGACTCACTTCAATTTTCCTCTACAATTGGCAAAATAACTATTGTAAATCCTACTTCTACTTCTACTCTACAAGTTCCCATAATTAAATCTAGGCGAAAACCCTCACTGTTGCTGATTTCTTCTCCCATGATTGAGTCAGGCAACCCACTTCCCCAAACTGAGTATTAATCTTTGTCAAAAATTTAACTAAGCTTGGCAAAAATCTTACGTAATTATTATGGATCTAGTCAATAATAGCTAAAGAATTCATCTTTACTATCAAGTTTATGTGTTGTACTGGAACTAGAATAATTAAGTTAACATCAATTGAAATCGTATCCGTCTCAATTTAAGTAATTACTACTATTGGTGTTGAGGATTAACTGAAATTATGGTATCTGCTATCTCGGACTCAATTCCTAGAGGATTAGAAATGCTTCGGAGTCAGGAAAACCACAATCTGCTAATTCAGGGTGAAATTTTAATCAAAACCAGAGCGCACACTGCTTGGGGTGGTTCTGTCACAGCTTGTATGTATTTACCCATGCTGCGTTCTCAAGTATGGCAACAACTAACAGATTATCCTCGCTGGGTACAATATTTCCCCGACTTGACAAAAAGCGAAATTCTACACAAAGGCGATGTTAAACGTCTCTACCAAGCAGCACAAAAAGCCTTTTTATTTTTCACAGCTCAAGTAGAAATTTACCTGAACGTAGTAGAAGTACTAGGCAAACAAATTCAATTTCAGCTAGAAAGAGGTAATTTTAAGGACTTTCATGCCAATCTAGAATTGCAAGATTGTGGTCAAGGAACTTTGTTAACTTATACCGTACAAGCCACTCCAGAGATTCCCGTACCATCGATTCTCATTCAACAAGCAATGAACTTTGATTTGCCCACAAATATGCGTAAAATGCGACAAGTGATTTGTAAGCATAAATAACACTCATGTCGCGGGCAAGAAAAATTTTGTACTTTTGGTTTGGTAAACCAGATGAACCAGGTTACGGCAAACCGAGAAAAATATGGTTTTCTAAACAACCCGAATTTGACGAAGAAATCCGTACCTGGTTTTACCCAGATTATCAACGGGCAGCAGCAGGATATTTAGACAATTGGGCAGAATTACCACAAAACTGTCTTGCACTAATTTTGCTGCTAGACCAATTTCCCCGGAATATGTTTCGCGGTACTCCTGATGCTTTTGCTACTGATTGGCAAGCATTATCTGTAGCCCAACAAGCGATCGCCAAAGGCTACGATCAACAGTTTTTACCAGTACAACGCTGGTTTTTTTATTTACCATTTGAACATAGTGAAAATATGCAGCACCAGCACCAGGCAGTGGAGTTATTTCAGCAACTAACTCACTCTAGTGATAGTGCTGCTAGTGGTACTGCTGTGAATTCTGCTATCCATCATCGTCAGATAATAGAACGTTTTGGACGTTTCCCCCATCGCAATGCAATTTTAGGTAGACCCTCTACCCCAGAAGAGAAAGAATTTTTACAACAGCCTGGATCGTCGTTTTAAAATTTATCGTCTATATATAATTTAAGTCAATGCCATTCCAAAAGAAATAATCAAATAGGAGCTAAAAAAATCTTTCAGGAACAATTGGATACCCAGCCAATCTGTTTCAAAGGAAGATTAGGACAAAAAAACAAACTTAAAGCCGTCCCCAACTGGCAAGAACGGCTTAGAGAATTTGTCGATCAAATTATTTGGGATCTACCCAAAAATGAGTAGCAATGGGTAGAAGTGAGTAGGACAGGACTTACGCAAGCCTTATTTGTCATTGTGAGCGGATTGCCGCGCTACTCTGCGAGAACGCTTTCAGCGTACGCTCGCAACAGGCTCCGTGTAGCGTAGACACGAAGTGGCTTCTCGTAGAGTAGCAATCCCAGCATTTTGGGGATTACGTCGCTGTCGTTCGTCCGTTCCGGACATGCTACGCAAACGTAATGACGTAATCACGTTACTTTTGCGTAAGTCCTATAGGAATTAAGTTACAGTTTCATACCCTACAAGGTCTAATTTGATCCCACACAACCCAACCTTGAGTACCATTGTTCAGTTTGACTTTAATAAAATCACCCTCCACTTGCATAAACAAAACTATATCTCCTTTGCTTAATTGAGCAAACCTATTGGAGTTTCTTTGGGGATTGACGTGTAACTCGGCTGATTCTCTACCGCGAGTAGGTGTAACCTCACGACATAGTTGGGATTGTGGAGAAATAAAATTCTGTCCGGGTTTAGTGGCGACTATATTTTCTGTTTTAAATAGAAGTAACCCAGCAATAGTGGTGATAAAGCCTGCTATCCCCACCCCAATCATTAAAAACAATTTGTTGTTCAACGAAACCGTAGGAGCAATGGTAGGTGGTACTACTGGAATGGATTTGGGCGCTAATTCCTGAACTGGTTTAGCCTGTTTCACTGGTTTTTGCCACCTCATGGTTTTCAGCATTGGCTCTTGCGGTACCATTTCGCAATCAGTCATGTACTCCATAGGTGTATAACCAGCAGGATAATCCCTACAAGTAATATCACTGACGGTAAATACCTGCTGTCCCAAACGAAGACTGCTACCAGTTGTCAAAGGCATTTCACCAGCTAAAAGCAATTGTCCATCTAAGATGGGAGGGTTTTTTTGCCGTAGATTCCGCAGGTAAAACTTTTGCTTTTGGGGATGAAAGAAAATTTCTACGTGTAGCCCGGATATAGTAGGGTCTAAAAGAACGATATCGCACTGTCCGGGGTCTCTACCAATGCGGATTCTACCAGGGTTTTTACTGTGCTGGTGTTCCAAAATTTTCCGCATTTTGATTTCCTCATCCTGTACCCACTCCAAGGTGAGTTCGTGCAGAGAGGTTGTCTCCAAACTCTGTTGGAGAATTGGTAAACCCACCTCAGAAGTTTGCACTAGTTCCTCTAGTGCTTGTAGAGCTTCCGTTGCTGTTTGATAGCGATCTTTAAAATGATAGCGTGTCATCTTGGTGAGAATGCCAGCTAACTCCGAACTCACAAAGGCTAAATGCTGCCATAAAATTTCCCCTGTGTGGGGATCGTCTTGGAGCTTGTGGGGATGAATCCCTGTTAATGCTTGAATAGCTGTCATTCCCAAAGCATAAATATCGCTACTGGGACGGGGAACTCGCCGGATATGTTCGGAAGGCATATAGCCAGGGGTTCCCACAGCAATAGTAATATGATTATTGCTGGATGCGATCATCGCACCTTGTGCCCCTCCCCCTGGTAACATCCCCTTGCGATTCCCCAAGGGCAGTACCCTTTGGCTGGCTCCCCTGGAAGCCATTGCAGCTTGGCTGCGTATTTGCTTAATTGCCCCAAAGTCAATCAGAAATAATTTATGATCTAAGGCATTTCTAATCAGATTATCAGGTTTAATATCCCGATGAATTACCCCTTGGGAATGAACGAATTCTAATATTTTTAATACCTCTATGAGCATCTGGATAATTTGGCTTTCTGTCCATTTTTTCCCTGGAGGTAACTCTTTACTCAGGGTATGGCCGTAGATAAATTCTTGTACTAAGTAAAATTCTTGGTTCTCTTCCAAATAAGCCAACAACCTGGGTATTTGGTCATGATTACCTAACTTTTGTAATGTTTCTGCCTCTTTACGAAATAGTCTCCTGGCTGCTTCTAAAACCTGGGGGTCGGTACTAGTAGGTTTGAGATGTTTAAGTACACACTTAGGCTTGCCGGGGAGGTGAATATCTTCCACAATGTAGGTTTGTCCAAAACCTCCTTCACCCAAAACTTTAAGGACTTTGTAATGTCCTGCTAGTAACTGACCAATCATATGTTGATGGTGATATATAAAAAATTACTTTTACCCTTCCCCATATAGCCTAATTAATCCCTGATGATTTTAAGTATTTGATAATATTTTATTGTATGATTTTAGCAATAATGGGGTCACAAAATAAATGTGATGACACTGAAACACTCTACATATAATGAGCTTAGATGTCAAAACGTAGATATAAATAAAATTACCCTGGTAATACATAAATAACAAAATATATAAATTCATGTTGCCAGTTTGGCACATTTTAAAAGCATTGTTTTTTTTGTCACGATTACATGATATTTATACAATTCAATGATATATAAATATTTTAGCCAAATAGTGTATTCAATAAGCTATCTTTGTTTTGGGCTTTATTAATGATATGATTATTTGATAATTTTCTGGTTTTTCTTAATACAATATGTCTGGCAATTTTTATATAATATTTAAGTTTTGTCTACTATCGGTATCCGTCAACCTAGTGCTAAATGGAGCAGCAGGTATTTACCTAGGACAATCGGCATTCGGGGGAAAAGCTAGAGGGAAACTCTATTCCACTGCGGCGGTGAAACGTTTCTGCCAAAAGGCACAGCAGATTATTGCCAATACGAAACTAAAAGCAAAGAATGTGAACTGGAAAGAACTGGGGACACCAGGGGTACCGTTCCCCGCTCCCGGTATCCCCGCCACAGGGTTCATTGGTTCCGATGCCACGCCCTATGATGGAGCTGAAAATCTGCCACTATCAAGGCAAGACGGGACGCGAGAACCCCTGTGTTTGTAACCAGGGGATGAAGCGGACGGGCAAGGTTTTAACCTTGTGTATTCCTGAATAAGCGTTCAGCCATTTCACTGGCGCTAACTCCTTCGG
>JASJDS010000119.1 GCA_030065055.1 Calothrix sp. MO_192.B10 | reverse complement strand
AGAGCCAGAATCATCCACGTCTACGAGGCTAGTTCCTAACCCCGGCAGGTTGTCTGAATATCCACTTTTGGTTTGCTTTTAGTAACTACCGTGCCATTACAGCTAAAGTGTGCGTATAGTTACTCCTAGTACTATACCAGATAGAATTTGTTGGTTCGCTTACATCCCCACCTTTTAGAAGGATGGGGAATTACGCCAGATGGTTAAAAGTCGAGATTCGTCATGCAATCAAAAAAATCCCCTAATAGGTTAAAACCTACTAGGGGAGTAGATGATTAGGGTGCATCTAGTAATAGATGTTCTCAGGCTAAAGAACATCCTCCGGACAAAATTTTTGAATTGTGAGATTGTTTTTTGCCAACCATAAAAAAACCCCAGAGGGTATAATTCCACTGGGGGGTTTGAAGATCAAGTTGCATCTACCAATAACGCTGTTCGGGGTGAAAACAATATCATCCGGATAAAGTTAAAAAAGCTGAAACTGAAATTGTTAAAACAACTGGACTGGTGAAACATTCAGTGGCTGGATGCATCTAAGGTATCAGAAGCAGCGAAACATCGACTAAGACCAAGTTGCGTTCTATCATAGTAGTTCGAGTCAATGAGATTGCTGACTACCCTGCGGGAACGCTAAGAGCGAACGTCGCAATGACTGGGTACTATCTTTGAATGCAACTTAGTATAAGACCATGAATCGCGTTTCCAACCAGATTTAAGAGGCAAACAGGAGAAGTTGTGACCCAGGAATTTCACATTTCCGTAACCCCAGTAGGGCAAAATGACTACTTGGTACGCACGGAACAAGTCGCCCCTGGGGTGCCATTGGCTGAAGAATTGGTGACTTGGCCTGTATCTGAATGGTTGACTGTTGCTGGACACCTGATGAATGACCCATTGGAGTCAATTTTGCAGGGAGATACAACATTACTCAGAGACCATTTAGAAGAGACAAACGCCAGAAATTCTGTCAATTTGGTTGCTCTGGGTCAGGAACTTTACAATGCATTATTTCAAGGCACTCTTAGGGACAGTTTAATTACGGCCCAGGGTATTGCTCAAAACCAACAGGATGTCTTACGTATACGTTTAGGACTTAAAGACACCCAATTGGCTCGTTTGCCTTGGGAAATTATGCATGCAGGCGATCGCCCCATTGCTACTGGACCATACATCGCTTTTTCTCGCTACCAAAGTGGGATTCAATCGGCATCTCATCTACCTTCAAGTAGTATGCCTCAGCCCCTAGAAACGGGTGGTGTAAATGTGTTAATGGTCATTGCTTCTCCTACGGATCAAGTACGTCTGGATTTACTCAAACAAGAAGCTCATCAACTCAAAGAGGAGTTAAAGCGTCAGTCAAATGGCGATCCAGAAGCCAGTAGGTTTCCGGATGGGATTCAAGTCAAAATTTTAGAACAGCCAGGTAGGGAAGAATTAACCCAAGCTTTGGAACAAGGAAGATTTCACATTTTACATTACTCCGGTCATAGTAACTTAGGAGTTAATGGGGGTGAAATATATCTGGTGAACCGTAGAACCGGCTTAACAGAAATCCTCAATGGAGATGATTTAGCGGGTTTACTGGTTAATAATAATGTGCAAATGGCTGTGTTTAACTCCTGTTTGGGAACCTATGGAGCCACAAATCGAGAGAATGCAGCCGCCGGGGAAGCCGGGGAACGCAATCTGACTGAAACTCTGGTGAAGCGGGGTATCAAAGGGGTTTTAGCCATGTCAGAAAGGATTCCCGATGACGTTGCCTTGACATTAACACAATTGTTTTACCGTAACTTAAGTCAAGGATATTCGGTAGATTGGTGTGTGAGTCGGATGCGCCAGGGGTTGATTTCTGCCTATGGCTCTCACCAAATGTACTGGGCTTTGCCAATTCTATATTTACATCCAGAGTTTGATGGTTATCTTTACCCTGGAATGTATTTACCTAAAACTGGTGATTTAGATGAATACGATCCCCAATTTATAAATAATATCTACTCACAAATAAACAACGATACCGAACTAGCTCTACCTCTAGAAGCAATTGATGTTCCCAATTTTGCCCCAGATGCTTCTGAGTTCGATTTGTTGGGAGAAGATGATTTGAGCGATTTCGATTTTCTGGCTGATGAAATCGATTATCAAGATCCCAGCTATGCAGAAGATTCAGCAATGGTTTTGGATCTATTTCGCCAGTTAGATCAACAAACAGCTACTGGTGAGGAATCTGCTTTAACTGGAGAGTTACAGCTGCCCCCTACAGATACTTACCCACAAGACAGGCAGATATCTGAAAATATAGCGGCTTTGAATCAAGGTGAACCATGGTCAGAACGGCAAAATTACCATCAGGAATCATCAAAGCCACAAGGTTTACAGGCTACAACGGCTATATCCGGAACCATTAGTACGGATGAACAATCCGGCTCATCAACTACTGTTAATGGCGGTGGCGATGACAAAACAACTTCGACAATCAAGGGGGAAAGAAAAGCAAAATCGATTTGGTCGATCGCCAATTTCAAAGGTAGGCGGAGAAACATTGCTGGTATAGTGAGTGTAGGAGCGATCGCTACGGTTATTGGTTTGGGTTGGTGGTGGCAAAATCAACAGTCAAATTTACCCGATATTCCACCGATCCCCTCTCCACCTTCATCGGTAAGCAAACAACTTTCCATTGACTTAAAAACTTCTGCTACGGGCATTGTCACTGCCCATGCTAGCGATAAATTAAGTAAAGGCGACTTAAAATCGGGATTAAGGGCTGTAGAAGAACTTTTAAACCGTAATGCCTTAGCTAATGCTCAAACTGCTCTGAAATTGGTTCCTTCAGAACACGAAGATAATCCATCTTTAAACTTTCTTTGGGGGCGCTTAATTTGGCAACTAATTCAAACTAAAGATAAAACATACGGTGTTGATGATGCTCGTCGTCATTGGGAAAATGCTGTCAAAGCAGAACCAAACTCCCTGTTATACTCTACAGCGTTGGGATTTGCTTATTATGCAGAAGGAAATTTGAATCGAGCTAACGATTCTTGGTTTAAGGCAATATATGCTGCGAAACAGAATACTTCTGCTAGCAGTCCTAAGACCATTCTGCTGGAAGAAGAAATGACTCAAAATTCTCTGACTGCCTACGCTGGTTTCGCAATTGGAATGTATAAATCTGCATCTGAGCAACCTAATGTTAAACAAGAACAATATTTGCATGAAGCTATTAAGCTGCGGCAAATGGTATTAAAAGAAGATCCGGCAAATTTTCAGGTAAATGCACTGGCAAAAAAGTGGCTGTGGTCAGAAGATGCAATTAAGGATTGGGAATCTCTGCTCCAAGAAAAAAAGACTAGGGGATGAGGGAAGCGCTACGCGCAAGTCAAAATTTAAAAGTTATTCAATTTTAGATTTTAGATTTTAGATTTTGGATTGACCCCATGCCTGAAGTCAGGGGCTTGAAATAATGACACAACCATATGTTTTTCTCCACGGATAAATCCGGGGGCTTGTATCCAGCCTATTTTCTGGTCAAAAATTTATTGCTCATAGGTTTGCTGCGTTCACCAATGTCCTAAGGTATATGTGTAGTGCTATAATAGCTTGATGCTATTATGATGTTGGTGGATTTTTTGGCAGGGGAAAGCACAGGCGAAAACCCCCGTCCCCCGCCAAATCGACAGAACCTTGACAATTCAATAGTTTCAGCGTTTTGTAGGTTTATAGATTCGCTCCTGGCAATGGCTGAAATGGACTTTTAAAACAGCCCCGCCAAAACTGCTGCCAGCAGTGGCTCTGTTATTGGGTTCTAGCTGGCGGACTTTCAAATTAATGATTCCCGTTCGCGGGATTGAAACATCCGACACTGCTTGTCCCTGAAGTACCGGCATTATCTTTCAAATTAATGATTCCCGTTCGCGGGATTGAAACATCACACCCAGGTTTTGGTCGCTGGAACCCCTGGTGGCTTTCAAATTAATGATTCCCGTTCGCGGGATTGAAACATCTTGAGGCTCTTTAGATAGCTCATCCGCAGCCACTTTCAAATTAATGATTCCCGTTCGCGGGATTGAAACCAGATTGGACTTTAGAATGCAGGGCTAAATGGGACTTTCAAATTAATGATTCCCGTTCGCGGGATTGAAACTCTGATGGCTTGTTTGTTTTTGTTGGGGGTGGTGGACTTTCAAATTAATGATTCCCGTTCGCGGGATTGAAACTTTTTCTTATAAAAGTTGTTGTTAATTCTCTCATTCTTTCAAATTAATGATTCCCGTTCGCGGGATTGAAACTTTAACCAAACGCGACATTTTATGGAAGGGGAAACTTTCAAATTAATGATTCCCGTTCGCGGGATTGAAACACTGCTACTAATCGGGTGCGAATTGATTCAGCAATAGCTTTCAAATTAATGATTCCCGTTCGCGGGATTGAAACTTAGAAATGACCTCAACAACAAACCCAGATAATCTGACTTTCAAATTAATGATTCCCGTTCGCGGGATTGAAACGATGCAATTCTTAAGCGATAAAGCGGGCGAGCAGCTCTTTCAAATTAATGATTCCCGTTCGCGGGATTGAAACATCGCTAACTTATGACTAACCAATATGTCAAAATTGAACTTTCAAATTAATGATTCCCGTTCGCGGGATTGAAACAAGCCCTAGCCAATACAAATACTTCCGTTGTGACCTTTCAAATTAATGATTCCCGTTCGCGGGATTGAAACTCGCCACGGAGATATGAAGCCAAAACCCAAGCAGACTTTCAAATTAATGATTCCCGTTCGCGGGATTGAAACTCTGTTGAGATTGCCCATCCAATGTATAAAGGCAACCTTTCAAATTAATGATTCCCGTTCGCGGGATTGAAACTGTTTAGCTACTTTAGTGTAGTTAGATATAGCATCACTTTCAAATTAATGATTCCCGTTCGCGGGATTGAAACGAAGCGCAATAATATATCTTACTTTTGCAAAGGACTTTCAAATTAATGATTCCCGTTCGCGGGATTGAAACTTTCCTAACAAACCGCCTAGAGGAGAGCCAAGAGCTTTCAAATTAATGATTCCCGTTCGCGGGATTGAAACTAAATATTTGCATTACGTCTACGGGGATAAAGAAGCTTTCAAATTAATGATTCCCGTTCGCGGGATTGAAACCTTGAGCTATCACAGTCTGCTCGCAAACTTTGTTCTTTCAAATTAATGATTCCCGTTCGCGGGATTGAAACCGGTCATTGAAACATACCTGCATCAACCCATTAACTTTCAAATTAATGATTCCCGTTCGCGGGATTGAAACGTGGGAACTGCCACCAATGCAACCATTCCTCAAAACTTTCAAATTAATGATTCCCGTTCGCGGGATTGAAACAACAGGATTCAGTCCCCAATTATCAACCGTGCTAGGCTTTCAAATTAATGATTCCCGTTCGCGGGATTGAAACTTTGAGTTGCAATGAATTTAACGGAAGAGATGGCAGCCTTTCAAATTAATGATTCCCGTTCGCGGGATTGAAACAATGCCATCAAACCTCTAATTAAGCCTGATTTCGTGGTACTTTCAAATTGGCGTTGCTGAATTCAGGTATGAATTTATCTCACGCAGAGTCGCAGAGGCGCAGAGAGTAAGAGTTTTAAGTAACTCATTTTTTAATTTCATCCTTCAAATCAGCAACGCCTTCAAATAAATGAAACCCGTTCGCGGGATTGAAACAAAATCCCTGCCATAAAAAATACGCTTCCCGCCGAGAGAGCTAAAGTTTTCCCCGTCGATACCACCGGCGAATACGTTCAGGGGAAACACCGAGAAAATAAGCTATAATTACTACTTGATTAATTAAAGTTGTTTGCCAAACCCCCTTTTTTACCCAGCGTCGTGGTGATGTTACCACTGATGCTGGTAGGGTAATAATTCTTCCTTGACGTTTTAATTTACATATCAACTCAAAATCTTCCATAATTGGCAATTCGGGAAAACCACCAACAGCTTGAAATACTTCCCGCTTGAGAAATATGGCTTGGTCTCCGTAGGGTAATTGCCAAAAATGCGATCGCCACCCTACACCCTTCTCAATTAAGCGCAAACTCCCTAATTCTGCATCGATCTTTAAGGTGAATGCGCCTGCAACTACCCCTGGTGTTTCTATGGCTTGACGAATCATGGTATCAAATCCAGGTGGTAAACGAGTATCTGCATGGAGAAACAGCAAAATATTCCCAGTAGCAGCCAAAGCACCTGTATTCATTTGTACAGCACGCCCAGGATTAGATATTATCACCTTTACTTCCAATCCTGCATTGTTGATTATTTCCACTGTCCCATCACTAGAACCACCATCCACCACAATGACTTCTACACTTGTGCTGGGTTTGGTGGTGGCTAGGGTTGATAAAATATTTTCCGCTTCGTTAATAACGGGAATAATAATGGAGATTTTTGCGTTCTGGTCTAAAAGCTGATGTTGCTTGGGAGAATTTGTCGTTTGTGAGTAATCCATACCATTTTAGTTTTTGTATTGAGATTACTCTACAACTGGCTTTTATCCCACAGTATCTTAAGAAACAGGGGAGTGAGGGAGTGAGGGAGTGAGGGAGTGAGGGAGTGAAGGAGTGATGGAGTGTAGACACGAAGTGGCTTCCCGTAGGGTAGGAGTGATTAATTAAACTAACAACCATCAACTAACAACCAACAACTAACAACCATCAACTAACAACCAACAACTAACAACCAACAACCAACAACTAACAACCAACAACTATCATCCCAGTTTCCAGCCGTGGGCGGGAGCTATATTTTTGATGACTAATTCTATGATTGTGGGATGAGCCGTTGATATTAAGATACTGGGGTAAATAGAGATTCCCCATTGAGGATGAATTAGTAAACGGCATTTGTTACGAATTATGGGGTAATGGAGGAGAGCGTTGACAGCTGCGGTATCATCGTGGGGGATTTCCCCAGGATGAGAAAGTAAAGGGTAACCTGTACGGGGATCGATTAAGTCACTTAAGTATCCGCGATCGCGTAAATGAAAAGCTACATCAAAACCAAACCGCATGAAATTTTCCCGTAGCTGCTGTTTTTCCCTCTCTACTTTAGGGGTTATTTCCAGCATTTGATATTGGGATTGCTGGAGAACAATCACTAACCATAGTGAAGGTTGATCTTTCCAATCTGGTAATATGCGATCGCGGTTAGCCTGGATATATTCACTAGGGGAGTGAATGGTAATTTGAATTGCTTTTCCCATCTTGCCAACCAGGTTAATGGGGTGGCTCTGTTCGGAAGGAGAAACTGTGGGATAATTCACTAATCTGATGGTGTTTTTGCAAAAGTTTTTGAATTTATGAATGGGTGAGGATAATGACTCTGGAGGTTACAGAGTTACCATCACAAAGCTATGATTAGTGTGAATTGTTTATTTTTTTTTGATAATAACATTATATTTATGCACTACATCAACTTAATGTTATGTCATATGCAAAATTTCCCCACTCATAATTGAAGTGCAAGTGTTGGGGAAGAATATATTGATAGTGAGTGTGACTCTAATTACCTATTGTTGAGATTGTATACCTGAACAAAAAAATATGTTGGATGAATGAACCGCAGAGAAACTGAGGACGCAGAGAAGGAATTAAGAGAGATTGAAGTGATGGAGAGAAACGGTATAATGAGAAACTCCAGGTTTCAACACCGATGAAGTTTAAGTGGTCAATTAATTCAGTTTTAATGAATTAACGGGAACCTCATCCCAAGAATCAACTGTCCGTAGTTGTGCTATCCAGCCAGCAGCTTTTTGGCTTGGAGTTAAATTAGCTTGAAAAGATTTGTGACAATCTTGAGCTTGAGATTCGTCACAACAAGCAATACAAGCATGAATCATCCCAGATGGATCGATTTGTTCGTTTACCCAAATAGTCATGGTGCTTTCCCTTTTCAAATGGATCTTTAAATCGTATTCACCATCCCCAAGTATTACAAAAAATGGGGATTATGAACACCAAAACTGACTATTAAATTACGGGGATTTTTCAGCTGCGATCGCTAATTGTGCTCCTCTCACCTGACGCAATCTATCCATTACTGCTACCACTTGTCCGTGATTAACTTGTTTATCGGCTTGCACCATTACTAGTACTTGCTCTTGAGGGGCAATTAATTTTTGTACTTCTATTTGTAGGGCATCGAGAGTAACAGGTTTACGGTTCAAGCTAATTTTACCTTTACTATCAACTGTGACGGTAATTGATTCCGATGAAAGTTGGGGTTTGGCGGTAATGGCGTTGGGTAAGTTGACTGGTAATCCTTCCTGTTTGGTTAAAAACATGGTTGAGATAATGAAAAATGCCAAAATTGCGAAGATGACATCTATCATGGGGACAATATTTAGTTGTGGTGGTAAATCTGGCTCATCTGGTAGGCGCATAATTTTTGTCCCCCCTTTGATAATAACGACGGTAAAGCAATTCTAATTGTCCGCCATATTCTTGAATTTGGGCGATTTGTCGTAGGTAAAGTCCTCGGAAGGTATTAGCAAATAATAGGGTAATAATTGCCACGACTAATCCGGAAGCGGTGGAAACTAAGGCTTCACTAATACCACCTATTGGAGTACCTGTTGCACTACCAATATTTATATTTTTAAAGGCATTAATTAATCCCAAAACAGTGCCTAATAATCCCAACAATGGAGCCAAACTAATAATAGTTTCAAAGATATTTTGGAACCGCTTGAGTAGGGGAATTTCTGCCTGTGCAGCACTTTCTAGTGCTAAACGAAAATCTTCTGGGGTGGCTGAATCTAATTCTAGAGCCACTAGAAATATCCGGGCTATGGGTAAATCAGTATTTTTACGTAGTCTATCTAGAGTACTAACTACATTATTTTCACGGTAAAATTTCAAAGCATCTTCTACCACGGTATTTTGATAGCTACCCAACCGTGACCAAAATATTACCCTTTCAATAATTAATGCGATCGCTAGTATAGAAAATGCCAACAGGGGAAACATCACTACCCCACCTGCGGCAAACAGATTATAAATAGGATTACCAGGAGCCATATATACAGTTTCTTTACAAGCAATTGGTTATTCAACTGCAATTTTGCCAGATAAACTGTATAAAGACCACGGTAGGGGCGCAATGCTTGCGCCCTAGAGTGAGGGAATGCAACCGCTCCGAAAAACCTATGCAGAACTAGGCAAGCCGAGTTAAATCTGTACAAAGTCGGAGCGTGCAGACTAAGACCTTCGAGGTCTACGATTTTTGAGTTATGACACCTTGATGTGAACGCCAGCATCATGCACTGTCGAAGACGATTAAGTAATCAGTAAACAGGTTTATAGCTGTAGTGTCGTCTTCAAGGGAGATCCAAAAAATCAAATATCGAGCCCGATCAAATATATTTTGGGCAAACCCGATGAATTATGGGCGTTCCGCCTTCGCTGGCGGAACGCGAGGGCTGGATATTTTATGACTTGGAAGTGCCCAAGAACAAGCTCTTAAATCATTGTCGAGGCAAACCTTACTTAGTAATAAAGATGATTGAATAAATCATGTCAAACTACGTATTTCTCATAGACCAAAACAAAACACCTCTTAATCCAATACATCCAGCAAAAGCTCGTAAGTTGCTGGATTCTGGAAAAGCCGCAGTGTTTCGGCGTTATCCATTCACCCTGGTTTTGAAGCGAGTGATTGAGAATCCAAACCTGTATCCGCTGATACTCAAAATCGACCCAGGCTCAAAGTTTACTGGCATTGCCCTAGTAACCAACCAAGGAAACGTGATTTGGGCAATGGAATTACAGCACCTCCGACAACAAATCAAGGATGGTTTAACGCGTCGCAGGGCGGTGCGTAGGGCACGGAGAAATCGCAATACTCGTTATCGTCAAGCTCGATTCTTAAATCGCAAACGTCCTCATAGCTGGTTAGCTCCATCCCTGAGACACCGTGTTTTAACTACACAGACTTGGGTAAAACGACTATTAAAGTTTGCTCCAATCGGCTCAATTGTTCAGGAATTAGTCAAGTTTGATACCCAGGCGATTCAAAATCCGGAAATCTCAGGAACTGAATACCAGCAAGGGACACTGCATGGTTACGAATGCCGTGAGTACTTACTAGAGAAATGGAATCGCCAGTGTGCCTATTGTGGAATTAAGGAGGTACCACTGGAAATTGAGCATATCCAGCCAAAGTCAAAAGGTGGTTCTGAGCGGTTGGGTAAAAACCTAGAAAAATCTGCCAGCCTCCGGAAAAATCGCCCCAGTTCACCACACATAAAACCTGGTAATTTCTGGTAAAGGGCGATTTTTCCGCCAAGATATATGCCGCTAAACCAATAAACTGCTGATGAGGCTGGCAGATTTTTCCGGATTTGATGAAAGCGGCTCTCAAATCTCTGCTTGGCTTGCCACAAGTGCAACCAACGCAAAGGAAATCAATCCATTAAGGATTTCCTCAAAGGTAAACCAAATGTCTTAAGTCGAATATTGGCACAAACCAAAGTACCATTAAAGGATGCTACATCGGTCAATTCAACAAGATGGGCACTGTTGAGGTGCTTAAAAGCAATTGGCTTACCTGTAAGCACCGCAACTGGTGGTCAAACTAAGTACAACAGGATTCGATTCAACTTGACAAAAGCTCACTGGATTGATGCAGCTTGTGTTGGCGTAGTTGATGCAATCAAGCTTGTCACCACAAAAATCCTTAAGGTAAAAGCGACTGGTTTTGGTGGTAGGCAGCGATGTCAAACTGACAAGTTCGGATATCCACAAAAACATCGCCCACTACGTCCAATACTTGGTTTTTGCACTGGGGATATCGTTCGCGCTGATGTGCCAAAAGGCAAGTACAAAGGTACGTTTACTGCACGAGTTTGTCCAATGTCCCATGGCTACGGGGAGTTTGTGATAGACAAAAAACGCAGGTCAATCAAATTGGAATACTTAAAGTCTGTTCATAGAAAAGATGGTTACCACTATGGCTAGACCGATACAAAATCACCAGAGCTGCATAGACCTGCATAGATTTGATGACACAGTAACTAGCCCAATCATACAGGCAAGGATGCCTGTACTACTATCAAATTTTGGGATATTTTTTGATTTGGAGATCCCCTAAGATAGAACTCAGTCTTTGTCACCATCGCTCGGTTGGTCTGATTCTTGACGCTCAATGACAATGGTAAGGTGCGTTACCATAGCACCGATAACCCCAATGGCTGCAAGTACTGGGAAAAAGGCTGCACCAATCGCACCGCCAATTACACCCACTGTCATGGGAATTTCGATTAAAGTATTACCTTCTTCATTCTTGATAATTATGCGGCGAATATTACCCTGATGGATGAGTTCTTTGATTTTGGCTACCAGTACATCGCCAGAAATTTTAAATTCCTCTGAATTCACTTTTTCCTTGGGTTCTGTATCTTTCTCAGTCACAATTGCAGACGCATTTATATCTATAGTTTTAGTGGTTTCTTCAAAATTTGTATCCATAGCGTGGTTCCTTCACTTGGCTACTCTTACATCGTACAAGCAGTTTGTGAAGAAGTTATGAGGGCTGCCCTAATTACACATGACTTTTGACTTTTGAATGCGTGACTTTTGACTTCCCCCAAAGGGGGTTTACTGCCTCCTCTAAATATTTCATCGCGGTGTCTTTGATTTGTGCCACCGTATTCTTAGGAATGAGGGTTTCTCCAAAGGTCATGGTGAAATACATTTTGTTGCCAACGGTAACCACTTCTAGTACTTTCTCCAAGCTATCTGAGTAGGCAATAGGGCCTATTAAAGCATCTAAGTGCAAATCTCCATAATCCACTGGAATCTCTAATCGACCGAGATTACTAACCATGATGCCCGCGAACAGTTTGTCTAAGCCCTTGCGTTTAACATGACCAACAGCCATTTTGTCATCTAATTTGCCATGCTTGGCAAAGATTATGCCATCCATCAACGATGGGGATACCAAACTTATTTTCTGTGAGTCAAAAATATTTTTGTTGGTTAGTTTTTGTCTTGCTCTCTTGTCAATAGTTCGGGCTATCTCCCAAAAGGGCTTGTCTTGGGTGATTTTCAGCTTGAACATTACAACTGAGACATAAAAACCAACCGCTTCACCTACTGGTTTGATTAGACGCTCTCTAAAGTCAACTGGCATGAGAATATTGTGAAAATATTCATGGGAGTTCCTTTGAATATGCCGTTGAGCTTTGATAAATGCAGCATAGAGAGCGCTATTGACAGTGACTTGTTCCTGGCGACAGCGAGCAACCAGGGCAGTGGTTTGTGATGGTGCGAGTTCCCATCTGAAGATAGAGGGGTGATGCTTCTGCCAGAATTCCTGATGTAGCTGTTGGTAATCTTTTGTATTAAAGGAGATGCCTTTGCGGAGCCATTTCCGATTCATTCTTGTAATAATGAATCTGGTGAGCCAGCCCACAGCAGCGGAGGATGGTAGATACTCTTGGATGGCAATCGGCAACACTGGCAAGGATTCCCTTTCATGGTCACGGTACCCCAAATAGTTCATAATGTCACGAATCAAATAGACCAATGAACGTCCATCGCAAATACTATGATGTGCGGTAATGATTAAGTCGGAAACATCAGGTGATTGCAGCAAAACCATCCGCATCAGTGGACCTGTTTCTGTTGAAAAAGCCCGCTTTAGCTCTTCGGTGGCCACTTCAATCCAATCTTCGTTGGTGGCTCTTGGTCTAATATCAATGGGGATTTCAGGTACATCATCCTGGATAAACCATCCGGTAGAGTCATCATCCAAAAGAATGCGAACCCCCAGAAGAGGATGTTTTTGTCTCACCTGCAACACCGCCGACTTGAGGGGATTTTGGCTCACCCTGCCTTTGATTCTGACTCCCATGACAACATTCGCGTTGGGTAAGCTCAAAAACCGACGTTCTGGTCCACCCATTTTTCTCTTGAATCCATTTTTTTGATATGTTTGGGTATTCATTTTTCTACCCCACTGTTGCAATGGCGTAATTTCTGTAGTCATATCCTTTGGTACTAGGTAACAGATCCCCGACTTCTATCCTAGGAATTGCTACAATGTGCGGATATTGATTCAGAAGTCGGGGATCTAACCACCCGCGACTCATCAAAATTAATGGGACAAAGTACTAGTACTCGACCACATTAATTTTGCGGGGTAAACCAAGTTATAGATTATCCTCTCTTTCTCTTTCTCTGCGTTCTCTGCGCCTCTGTGGTTTTTCCTTCACCCCTCAGAACTAATGTGGTGAACCACTAGTTCTTATACCAATTCAAATAATGTTTGCGACCCATAACATTCTTCGTAAGGGCACGGCACCCAGAATCTGTTGGTGTATACAATTATCACTCTGATGCCGTACTTGTACGCAAGGGCACGGCAGCCACAATCTGTTGGTGTATACAATTATCACTCTGATGCCGTGCCCCTACAGATCTGTCCCATTCTTTTTTTGAAATGGTATGACTACTTTTATTGTTCAGTTTAAGAGCAAACTATGAGAAACTTGTGAAGCAGTTACCTATCAATACAGTAAATCTGCTGGGTCTGCCGATCGCAATTTTTTCATGGCGATCGCTCCGGAGATAAAGCACATGGAAATAGTTATAATTAGTACTATTACTCCCCGTTCTACTGTCATATAAATAGGTAGCATGGTGGCAGCTGCGGTTATATTGTAGAGTCCAAAGGTGAGGAGCAAACCGGGGATGTAGCCTAACACAGCTAAGAATAAGGCTTCTTGGGCTAGTATTATTAATAAAAAGCGATCGCTATATCCCATTGCTTTGAGGGTAACGTATTCTTTCAAATGATCGGAAACATCTGAATATAATATCTGATAGACAATTACAATACCAACAGTGAAAGAGACTATCACCCCCAAGGCAAAAATAAATCCAATGGGGCTTGTTTGTGACCAATAGCTCTCTTCCATTTTGATAAAAATATCCTTAGTCAGAACTGTGACATCTTGTGGCAGGGCAGCTCTCAGGTTACGCGCTACTGACTCTATATCTGCATCTGGCTGTAGTTTAATTAAACCCACCTCCACTTTATTGGGATTGCGGTATGGGAATAAACGCAAGAAACTAGAATCGCTAGTAATCACATTCCCATAGGCTGCAAAAGAGACTCCCAAGTCATATAAACCACTCACCCGGACTTTTGTATTATTTAACTCCGCTGCCACGGTAGATTGTTGCTGCAACAAGGATGGGATAGGACCAAATTCTGGTAAAGAAGTTCTATCAAATAAAACGCTGTTAATATTTTGTAGTTTATGACGATTTTGGTTAACTTCAGGAAATTGAAATGCACGGTGGGCTGGATTTATGCCAAATACTAAAATTCTTTGGTTGCGCCTAGTTTGGGGATTTTTCCATGTCCCGAATGCAATATACAGGGGAGTTACTGATTTCACCCCTGCGAATCCTCTAGTTTGATATAACCTTTGTTGAGGAAAATTTAATTTGGCATATACAGTTTCAAAATGGGAGTTAACTATGAATAAATCTGCATTCAAATTTCTATGGGGAGCCGTAGAACTTGCAAATAAAGCACTTTCAAAACCCGTCTGTATAAAAATTAAAATATCCGCAAATGCAATACCTGCTAATGCTACTATAAACCGGGTTTTATCCTTCATTAATTGTTGCCATGTCAGTGGGATTTTACGCAGCCATTTCTGGAACATTTACAGGAGACTCCTCTGACTAAAACAATTCAAAATTCAAAATTCAAAATTTAGGAGATAATAGATAATTTTTAATTGATTATTTCAGGATATAGGTTCCCGAACACCTTACTTATACTGGAGACGGCGGTTTATTTTAGTCTAGCAAGCTACATTGGGATAAGTACTTGATTAAAACATATCCCAAAAATAATAAATGATAATTTGGTAACTGATTTATGTTATTTTTAACTTATTCTTATCGAATTACCTATTTTTTTAGGTGATTTATGAAAATAATGTTACCAATGACAAGGGCGCAAGCCGCAGTGTTCCTACAATGGTTCTGCAATAGGATAAACAATTTGTCACCTCTCGTGGTAATTTTAATTCTGGAAATCACCTTATATCAAGTTACGATTATAGGAATCCGGTTTGATTATTGAACGAAATTAGGTGTTTGTAGGGTGTATATAGCCCTCCGGGCATGGCTACGCTAAAGCGTAAGCGCGTAAGGCAACCATTCATCTCAACTTTGGTGCGTTGCGCTGCGCGACAACACAACGCCAGTCGCCTTATGTCGGGAAACCCGCCAACAGCGCTGGCTTCCCTACGTATTTTTTCAAAAATCCAGTATGATTCCTATAGTTTGCATATAATAATTCAAAAAGGCTATAGGCAAGCCTGGAAGCATCGTTACCTTTTTCAGCAAGAAGGCTCACATCTTACCCGTTCGCGGAGCGTGCCGAAGGCATAGGGAAGTGTGAGACGGCAGTTGCTTCAAGTCGGGGAACCCTTTCGGCAGTTACTCCACTTGGGGAGACCCCAAGACCATACTGCCTCACCAACGCACTGCCTCATGAATTGCGAGTGAGTCGAGTTGCGTGGTTTGATAGCATTTGAGCATAGCGAAAACAAAGAAAACCACAGCGACGAGACGAGCAAAGTATTGATTGAATCATGATTTTTTTGGTAAAATTAAGTTGGTCGATGACCCACCCGACTGTATGGAACAGAAAGGCTAACTT
>JASJDS010000123.1 GCA_030065055.1 Calothrix sp. MO_192.B10 | reverse complement strand
AGATTTGTATATATTCTATCACGGCGGATAAATCCGCGCTGCGCCACATCCCACGCCTCAAGGACATAGGAAGGTAAATCTTTAAAAGATTTACCTTCCTATTCGTGGGCTTTGCGCTAAATTCTGTAAGAACAAAGACTTGAATTGGTTTCTATATTTTCGTTAAGCTGACAACCGGAGATGCAAAAATCATGTCTTTAGTTGTTTAGATGAGAAATTGAAACCAGTAGTCAATAGTCAACCACCCATAAATAATTACTATATATCCTCGACTGTTGACTGGGAAGTCTGCCTAGCAACTTCATTGTTTTCGACTGTGACAGTGGCTCTTGAGAGGAGTTCTCATAACCGGACTGACTCACTGTCAGTTTCCTGGATTGGGAAACCCTTCCACAGCACTGGCTCACCGCCAGTTGCTCTACTTGGGAAAATTCCAAGACAGCACTGGCTCAACATATTACCCACTTGCATAAGAAACAAAATGGCAAACAACGAAGAAACTCGCGGTTTAAAGTCTTTATTTGATTGGTTTGCAAATCGACGTAAATCCGGTTCTACTACCCCAGAACGGCAAGAGAGAGAGATTGCGGATGGTTTGTGGCATAAATGTCCTAAATGTGGCGTACTGACATATACAAAAGACCTGCGAGCAAATCAGATGGTATGCATGGATTGCGGACATCATAATCGAGTAGATAGTGACGAACGCATCCGTCAATTGATAGATAATAACACTTGGAGACCCATGGACGAACATTTGCGTCCCACGGACCCCTTGGGTTTTCGCGATCGCAAGGCATATTGCGATCGCTTGCGGGAGTATCAAGAAAAGGTTGGCCTAATAGATGCAGTAAAAACTGGTTTGGGTCAAATTAATGGTTTACCCATTGCTTTAGGAGTAATGGATTTCCGGTTCATGGGTGGCAGCATGGGTTCTGTGGTGGGAGAGAAACTCACCCGCTTGATTGAAGAAGCCACCCAACGTCGCTATCCGGTGGTAATTATCTGCACATCCGGTGGTGCAAGGATGCAGGAAGGAATGCTGTCTTTAATGCAGATGGCAAAAATTTCTGCGGCTTTAGAACGGCATCGGGAAGCAAAATTACTATATATTCCCATTTTGACCAATCCTACTACTGGTGGCGTGACTGCTAGTTTTGCCATGTTGGGCGATCTGATTCTGGCAGAACCCAAAGCAACCATCGGTTTTGCTGGTAGGCGAGTGATCGAGCAAACCTTGAGAGAAAAACTACCAGACGATTTCCAAACCGCTGAAGATTTACTCAAGCACGGTTTCGTAGATGATATTGTCCCCCGTACCCAGTTAAAACAAACTTTAGCCCAACTAATTGATTTGCATCAGCCCCCTGCACCAGCAACAAATCCCAGCATGGCATTTTTGGAGAAGACAATGACCTTGAGTTCTACCGCAGCAGAATAATATGCTGGTAGTTCCCTAAATCAAGGCATTATAGGCAACGGATGATGTAAAGGATTTTACTCAAACTAACCCTCTGTATCCGCTACAATATCCGTTGCTTGGTGCTTATAGGGAAATGTGGTGTGGAGAAGGAGGAAATTATCTCATGGATAAGATAGAAAATTATAGAGAAGCAATTCAGCAAATATTAACTAAATATTCGCAGTATAAACCCAGCTATGGTGAAGTTGAAGTAGAACGAATTTTTGATATTGAACGTGACCATTATCAACTTATTAGTGTGGGTTGGAATAATCAAAAAAGGGTTTATGGTTGTATGATGCATCTAGATATTAAGAATGGAAAAATTTGGATTCAACAAAATACAACAGAAGTTGATATTGCTAGAGACTTGGTTGAGATGGGAGTACCAAAGCAGGATATTGTAATTGGTTTTCATACACCAAAAATACGTCAATTGACTGATTTTGCCGTAGGTTAAATAGGGTTTTATAGCACTACGCCTGACGGGGCGCGGACATTTCTAAATCCGGAAACCCTTTGATAGCTTACTGTTCCCTGTTAAGAGTTAAGAGTTCCCTAGCACATAGTGCTATAGTTTGATTGGATTACTGGTGAGCAATAAAAAAACCCCTAGTGGGGTTGGAAGGATGGCTTGTAGTGAATAAAAAGTTACAGCAGATATAACAAAATAAACAGCACAATCCAAACTACATCAACAAAGTGCCAATATAGTTCGGCAGCTTCGATACCAAAATGCTTTTCACTGCTGTAATGGTCTTTTTTGAGCGATCGCCACAATACCGCTAAAATGGCCAAAACACCAATAGTAACGTGCAGTCCGTGGAAGCCTGTCAATACATAAAATGCACTGGCATATAGGTTGGTAGTCAAACCAAACTCTAAATGGCTGTACTCATAAACTTGTCCCATCAAGAAAATAGCACCCATGAGGGCAGTAAGGGCAAACCAAATTTGCATTCCCTTGACATTATTTTTCTTGATTGCTGTATCGGCATTATGGATGACAAAACTGCTAGAAATCAGAATGATGGTGTTAATTCCAGGGAGCAATAATTCTCTTTCTGGGGTACCCACCGGAGGCCATACAGGTAAGCTAGAACGAAAGGTAAGATATGCCCCAAACATACCCATAAAAATCATCCCTTCCGCAATTAGGAAAACAACCAGCCCAAACAAACGATGGTCTGGATGTTCCTCATGAGCCTCTGCTGCTACACTGTGGTGATAATTTAGGGCAGTTTTGCCCGGATCGATTGTTTGACCTTGCATGAATTTTTAATTAAATGATTGGTTATGAATGCTGAATGATGAGTATTAGATCCCCGACTTTTATCCTAGGAATCTCTATGATGTGCGGATATTGATTCAAAAGTCGGGGATCTGTGACCTAGCTCTCAAAAATGCACCTGATATTCTTAGGGATTTGCTGCAACTGCGGTTTCCCTATCCGCTATGGCTGTATCTGTTTCCTCTTGTTCCATGCCATAGTCATAGGGACCAGTTCGCAATACTGGCTGTCCCTCAAAGTTTTCAATGGCGGGAGGAGAAGTAGTCATCCATTCTAGGGTAAGTGCTTTCCAAGGATTATCCCCTGCTTTCTCCCCAAACATCCAACTCCAAATCACATTAATAATGAAGGGGAATGTGGAAACCGCCAGAATGTAAGAACCGTAAGTGCAGATTTGATTGAGATCGGTAAATTGGGGATCATATTGGGCAATACGGCGGTTCATCCCCATCAATCCCAGTTTGTGCATGGGTAAGAAGGTCATATTCATACCCACAATTGTTAAGACAAAGTGTAACTTACCCCAAAACTCATTCAACATTTTTCCGGTGATTTTGGGGAACCAGTGGTAATAACCGGCAAAGATGCCCAACACCGCACCACCAAATAATACATAGTGCAAATGGGCAACTACAAAATAGGTGTCGTGGACGTGGATATCAAAGGGGACAGATGCCAACATCACCCCACTAATACCACCAATCACGAAAGTACCCACAAAACCCATAGCAAATAACATGGCACTGTTGAGACGGATTTTACCACCCCACATCGTTGCCAACCAACTGAAAATTTTGATCCCCGTGGGTACAGCAATGATCATGGTGGCAATCATAAAGAACATCCGCAACCAATCGGGAATACCACTGGTAAACATATGGTGTGCCCAGACAATCAATCCCAGAAAACTAATTGCCAAACTAGAATAAGCGATCGCTTGATAACCAAAGATTGGTTTGCGAGAATGGACGGGGATCACCTCGGAAATTACCCCAAAGAAGGGCAAAATCATAATGTATACCGCCGGGTGGGAGTAAAACCAGAACATATGCTGGTAAACTACGGGATCGCCTCCACCAGTGGGGTTAAAAAATGCTGTCCCTGCAATCAGGTCAAAGGATAGGAGAATTAACGCCCCTGCCAGCACCGGTGTAGAAATCAATACCAAAGCCGAGGTAGCTAACATTGCCCAGCAAAATAAAGGCATTTTGTTAAATGTCATACCAGGGGTACGCATCTTAATCATGGTGACGAGGAAATTAATCGCCCCCAAAATTGATGATGTACCCAGTAGCAGTACACTCATAATCCAAATAGCCTCCCCTACCTTACCTGTTACCAAGCTCAGGGGTGGGTAGGAAGTCCAACCAGCATCAGGAGCATCACCCACAATTAAACTGGCTATTAGCAGTATTCCCCCTGGAGGCACAATCCAAAAAGCCAAAGCATTGAGCCGGGGGAATGCCATATCCTTGGCTCCAATCATTAACGGGATCAAGAAATTAGCAAAACCTGCTCCTGCGGGCACAATCCACAAAAAAATCATAATTGTGGCGTGCAGGGTAAATAGACCATTGTATAATTCCGGGCTGACAAAATCCGGGCTTGGTGTGCGTAGTTCCGTGCGGACTAAGTCAGCTAAAACACCACCAATACAGTAAAAAATGAAGGTTGTAACCAGATATTGAACGGCAATTACCTTATGGTCAGTATTAAAGGTAAAGTAATCTGTCCATTTTCTCACCCCATGAGGTGAGTTATCAGCCGGCTTTGGGGCTGAGGGTTCTAACTGTGTTTGGGTCATATAATTTTGGATTTTCGATTTTCGATTTTAGATTGAACCCACAGATAAGTCTGGGGACTTATATGATTCAGGTATTAATGGTTATAAGTTATTTACTACTACACAGCTTATAACTCCTAACTCTTAAAGTCTAAGAAAAACTCGGCGAAACCCCTACAACATCGAGATTTTTCATTTTGAGTGTTTCTTTCATTTGTAGCGAGTGGTTTAGTAATTTTGAATGCGTGACTTTTGAATGCGTGACTTTTGACTTTTTAATTCCCCCTTGTGGGGGTGCTCCTAACTGCCAACCGTCAACTGTCAACTGTTAACTCATTTATGAACTTGATGCAGTACTTCTGAGTTAATACCCATTTTTTGAGTGTAAGGGGTCAAAAATTTATCAGGTGATATTTCCCCTGGCTTCATTGCCACAGCTTGATTTAACTCATCCTGACTGGCTACCAACTGCTCTTGTTGCCACTTTTCAAAAGCTTCTGGAGTTTCCACCACTACTTGGGTTCTCATGGCACCGTGGTAAGGACCGCATAATTCAGCACAAATCAGAGCATAATCCCCTTCTTCTTTGGGTGTAAAGCGAAATACACTTTCCCTACCGGGGATCGCATCTTGTTTGAGGCGGAATTCTGGAACCCAAAAGGCATGAATTACATCACTTGCAGTCATTTGAATTTCCACCTTCTTCCCAATTGGTAAGTGCAACTCACCAGTGGTAATTCCAGTTTCCGGGTAGGTAAAAATCCAGGCATATTGCAAACCCATAACCTGAACCACAACATCAGCCGGTGGGCGTTGCTCTACTGGCATTATCATATCCCCCTGAGCAATATTTCCTTGGGGAGCATCGCTCAAAGTCGCAGCCATAGCACTCCCCGGCATGGATTGAGCTGATTGGGTAATTGGTGCTTGATGTGCGGAATGGGTATCAACACCACTCAGGGAAGTGTAAACATCAAAGCTATATACAGAAATACCTAAAACAATAATTGCGGGGATCGCCGTCCAGAGAATTTCTAAGGGCACATTGCCTTCAATTGGTGGCCCATCCGTATCGTCACCTGCCTTACGCCGATATTTCCAGGCGCAATAAATTAAAACTCCCTCCACAATCAGAAATATACCCGTAGAGACGGTCATCATTGTATTGAACAGACCATCTACTAGAGTAGCTTCTTCCGAGGCAGCAACTGGCAGGAGGCCATGATTTTGACCATACCAGAGGCTGGTTAAGGTCAACAGGATGCCAATTAGTAATGTCCAAATGGAACTGGGAATTTTCACGGTTACAAAAAGTTAATGACTTTACTAGGTTTGATCAAACATATTTGCCCAATTACCAAGGTAGTCCAGGTAATTGGATATTTATGACTAGATACGGAAATTTTTATTAATTTTTTTGGTAGCGTTTCTCTGGCTCAATGGTCAAAAATGGGTTCTATATGCCGATACACCAGCATTCATCAAGTGCAGACCATTGGGGAACTATAGCACTTCACAGCCAGTAGAATAAACCTGGATGTGACAACCAGAAAAATCCCTCAAGGGTCAGAGTAAAACTACGATTAGCTGATTCCCAGTATAAGTTAGTTCCCGGATCTAAACCTGGACTATGCGCTAGGGTAGAGATGGGTCAACGCTAAAAATCGTGGGAATGCAAATCTCATAGCTCAACCAAGAGCGAACATAAGGTATCTTTCATGAACGAATTTGTCCTAGAACAACAAAATGTAGCAGTAGCACAGCAGCAAGTGCCCCAGGATAAAATTCGTCGCTTGGTGTGGAGGATGTGTGTAGCCACCTTGATTTTGATGGCAATAGGCAGTGCCACCCGCGTGATGAATGCTGGACTCGCTTGCCCGGATTGGCCCCTGTGCTACGGGGAATTGGTACCAACCAAACAAATGAATTTTCAGGTATTTCTGGAATGGTTTCATCGGTTGGACGCAGCATTGATTGGCATCAGCGCGATCGCACTGCTAGGATTATCCTGGTGGCACCGTAAATCTTTACCTAAATGGCTACCTTGGGCATCCACTTTTGCCCTATTTTTAATAGTTTTCCAAGGTGTTTTGGGCGGACTTACCGTTACCCAACTATTGCGGTTTGATATTGTTACTGCTCACTTGGGAACGGCACTATTATTCTTTACCACCCTATTAATCATTGGCACAGCACTAACTCCCTATCAAGGAACTGGAAGTGTGGGTAAATTGCCTTGGGTGGGTGTAATAGCTGCTATTTTGGTTTACCTGCAAAGTATATTGGGTGCTTTAGTGGGTTCTCGCTGGGCACTGCATCAATGTTTTGCCGGCTATCAACTCTGTACTGTCATGTATAGCCATATTTTGGGCTTGGTACCGCCAACAGTGGCAACCTTGGCAGTAGTTTGGCTCTCTTGGCGCACACCAGCATTACATCCAGCTTTGCGACGACTGGCAAATATGGCTGGTGGGTTATTAATACTACAAATTCTCTTGGGAGTTGCGACATTTCGGTTACACCTGCAAGTAGAACCCCTTACCGTGACTCACCAAGCTGTAGGTGCTTGTTTATTAGGTACTTTGGTGGTATTCTCAGTCCTCTCCCTACGTGACTCCTATACCAACAATAGTATTAACTCTTACCCCTTAGAAACCACAGCAAGTGCTACAACAGAACAAACATCTGTATCCAATTCATAACGGAATTGGTAATGCAGTGGTTGTACTTAATCCTGTGGCGTTCCTGCTAATGGCTAACAGTAGCCATTAGCAATTAGTAATAAAAATTTATATAGCAGTAGCCAGGAAGTTTAGGGCTTAATAACAGAATCTCAATCACAAGCCTACTTTCCAATCAGCCACTGCATCTTTGACTTGCTGCCTCCTGCCTTTTGCCATAGAAAGTGTCAAGGCAAAGATTGCAACCGTACAAGAGAAATAATTTTCTTCTTCTAGTTCAGATTTCACAGGAAGGCTGAACCGCAATACGTAATTTATTGAAACATAAGGAACCAGTGCCAAGATGATTGAGACAAATGTCTCTCGCCACCATGAATCTTTTTTGGAAGTAATACAAAGCTACTACCAATTAACTAAACCTCGCATTATCCCCTTGCTACTAATTGCCACATCTGGCAGTATGTGGATTGCTGCTAAGGGAGAAGTAAACCCGTGGCTATTGCTAGTAACTTTAGCCGGTGGGACTTTAGCTGCTGCTAGCGCTCAAACCATTAACTGTATCTACGACAGAGATATAGATTACGATATGGAGCGCACCCGCCATCGTCCTATCCCCTCCGGGAGAGTGCAGCCGCGAGATGCCTTGATTTTTGCCATTATCTTGGCAGCCATGTCTTTTACCTTACTAGCAGTGTTTGCCAATCTGTTAGCGGCTGTCTTATCGATGTCAGGCATAGTTTTTTACGTTTTAGTCTATACCCATTGGCTAAAACGCCACAGCACCCAAAATATTGTGATTGGCGGAGCCGCAGGAGCAATCCCGGCATTGGTAGGCTGGGCAGCAGTTACCGATACTTTAAGCTGGACGGCATGGTTATTATTTGCCATTGTCTTTTTGTGGACACCACCCCACTTCTGGGCTTTAGCTCTGATGATTAGGGATGATTACGCAAAAGTTGGTGTGCCTATGTTACCAGTAATTGCTGGTAATTTACCTACAGTCAGGCAGATTTGGGCTTATACCTTAATCACCGTCGGTGCAACCCTATTACTGGTATATCCCCTACAGGCAACCGGAATTTTTTACGCTGCGATCGCAGTATATTTAGGTGGTGTATTTATTTACAAAGCTTGGCAATTGTTGCATAATCCCGATGATAAAACCCTAGCCAGGGGTTTGTTTCTCTATTCCATCTCCTACATGATGCTGTTGTGTTTGGGAATGGTAATTGATAGCCTTCCCCTCACCCGCCATGTAATTAGTATGGTGGCGACTCAGCTACATTTCCTCAGTTGAAACCATCGCATTCATACTGATTTGTGGGAATTTATGCCCTGAGAACCTCGACTTTTGGAAACAGTCGGGGTTCTTGTTTGTCAACTCCCTAGCCCTTTCAGGGCGACTGCGCCAACAGGAGAGGGAACAGGCAACAGGCAACAGTGAGGGTCGTCTCTTCCGTTCTTGGCGGTATGGGTTGGTGCTGGGTTCAATCCCCAACCACAAGCCTTCACTGTTCCCTATTAAGAGTTAAGAGTTGCCTTTAAACAATGATTTAGGATTGTGTAAGCTTACTCCCATCAATAAATCAATATCAGAACAAAAGAATAACATAAATATTCAAATAGGTTTATTCACAAACTAAATTTTAAATCCCTAAATTGGTTAGTCTTATAGATTAGATATAATTGAATACACGTAACAAATTAACAATTGTGTTGGAGATTACTGTTTTGTATTCACTTTACAAAACCTGAAGGCTTATTTGTAAATAGATCCTTGATATAAATTGAATGCCATGACCATTGTAATTCCATTAATAATCTTGGAAATACAATCTACAAAATAGCTTCAAAAGCTTATAGCACAATAGTTATCATCCAAACAGCATTTTAAATGCATATCAGGGTTAATTTATGAACTATTATTAAGAAATAAGCCTCCTAATACCCGATGTTTGAAGAGATAATACTTAACAAAAAAACATTTTTCAACAAATATTTATGAATCAATTCATATTTCTCAATAAAAATTATTAGATGTAGCAACTGGGCTTATGGTAATTATATTTTTAGGCTTTTAAACTATAAATAAAGCCAATATAGGATTAGCTCCCAATATATTCTCAAACTGTTTAAGTAATTAAGTAATAAGGGGTTAACATATGCCATTAACTAAAAAATGCATCGCTGAATTTATGGGAACCTTTTGGTTGGTTCTAGGGGGATGTGGTAGTGCCGTATTTGCTGCGGGTTTTTTACCTCAGGGCGACAATCCTTTTCCTCTAGGATTGGGTTTCCTCGGTGTATCCCTAGCCTTTGGACTCACAGTTCTGACAATGGCTTATGCAATTGGTCATATATCTGGTTGTCACCTCAATCCCGCAGTTTCCTTTGGCTTATGGGCTGGTAAGCGTTTTTCTGGTTCAGAATTACTGCCTTACATCATTTCTCAGGTTTTAGGAGCCATTGTTGCAGGTGCAGTTATTTTCCTAATTGCGAGCGGTAAATCCGGTGGGTTTGAACTTACAGGCTCTAACCCATTGGCTACTAATGGTTTTGGTGCCCATTCTCCAGGTGGGTATAACCTATTAGCTTGCTTTATTGCTGAGGTTGTGATGACCTTTATGTTCCTCATGGTAATTCTGGGAGCAACGGATAGCCGCGCACCTCAAGGTTTTGCTCCAGCTGCCATTGGTTTGTGTTTGACTCTAATTCACTTAATTAGCATTCCCATCACCAATACATCTGTAAATCCTGCTCGCAGCACGGGGGTAGCATTATTTGCAGGTACAGAATTAATGAGTCAGCTCTGGTTGTTCTGGGTTGCTCCTATTCTGGGTGCAATTCTCGCAGGTTGGTTATACAATGGTTTGTTTGCTGAATCTCGTCCCGAAAGATTAACGGCGGAAGAAATGCAAAGTGTTCGTTAGATGGGAATGGGCTTCTCTTCTTACCTGATAAATATAGGAATCCAGTTTGATTTGTGAATTGATTTGTAGGGGGAGGGAACTATTAACAGAAAGTCTACTGAGTTCTGTTCAAAATTCAAATAGGAGTCCTATAAATATGTTTCATCAATAATGGAGACATTGCGTCGCAGTGTCTCTTTGTTTTGGTATATGGATAAATTGGAGAGTGGTAACTGCTAATTGGAAGCTGCACATATCTCTTCATTTGTCAACTAAATCAATAAATCAGGATTTTCCCATGTTGCATCGACAAGAAAAATTGTTATATTAATTTACATAAGGTAATTAATTTTAGTAGACACTTTCTATTTGGAGTGCCAATCATGCAAAATACAGCAAATGTTTCCACTGAAGTGAAAGGCGATCGCAATGCTTGGCGCTGGGGCTTTACCCCCCAAGCAGAAATTTGGAATGGTCGTCTAGCAATGATCGGTTTTTTAGCAGCAACTTTAATTGAACTGTTTTTTGATGAAGGATTTCTGCATTTCTGGGGTGTTTTATAGTCAGAAAGCAAAGGCGCGAATCCAATCAATACCTTGCAATAAATACTGAAAATCTGGGAGAGCAATTTTTGCCTCCCAGTATTTTTTCTGAGGACTGTGTGGGAGAGTTGTACTATAATTTCCTTAGTCTTAAAAAGATATAGGGCTTGTGCATAGGGTATGTATAGCTCTCAAATAAAATAGGCAAAAGAATCAAATTCTCCTTTTGCCTAATTATGCTGACTATTTCGTGAAATTGAGTGAAACCAATTATTTAGCGAATATACTCCTTTAATACGCTGTTACGATTGGGGTGACGTAACTTACGCAGTGCTTTGGCTTCAATTTGGCGAATACGTTCGCGGGTGACATTGAAAATTTGTCCAATTTCTTCCAAAGTCTTCATGCGACCATCATCCAAGCCATAGCGCAGTCTCAATACATCCCGTTCGCGGGGACTGAGGCTATCAAGCACCTTCTCTAAATCTTCCCTTAACAGATTCTTAGAAACTTGGTCTTCTGGAGTTTCTCCATCGGATTCAATAAAATCACCCAAACGGGAATCTTCTTCTTTACCAATGGGTGTTTCTAAGGAAATAGGTAGTTGAGCAGACTTAGCGATGAACCGTAGCTTCTCAATGGTCATTTCCATGCGAGTAGCAATTTCTTCCTCAGTAGGTTTGCGCCCCATTTCTTGAGAAAGTAGCTTGGTGGTTTTCTTAATCCGGGATATGGTTTCATAAAGGTGAACTGGGAGCCGGATAGTACGAGATTGATCTGCGATCGCTCGGGTAATTGCCTGACGAATCCACCATGTAGCATAGGTAGAGAACTTATAGCCTTTTTCGTGGTCAAACTTTTCCGCAGCTCGAATTAAGCCCAGGCTACCTTCTTGAATCAAGTCTTGGAAAGATAAGCCCCGATTCATGTATTTCTTGGCAATTGATACTACAAGGCGCAGGTTGGACTGTACCATTTTATCTTTTGCCCTGCGACCCACATGGAGGCGATAGCGAAACTGTGGCAAAGGAATTTGTACTGCTTCTGCCCATTCGCTGTATTTTGGTTCCCGTGACAATTGATCGTATAAGCGATCGCGCACTCGCTCCATTTCCAGTAAATCAGCAATCTTCCTTGCCAATTCAATTTCTTCATCAGCTCGCAATAAGCGAATGCGGCCAATTTCTTGTAAATAAAGACGAATCGAGTCTTCAGTGTAATGCTTTTTCTTCGCTTGCGAACGACGACGCGATTTGGCGGCTTTCCCAGACTTTGCGTCGTCCTCATCAGACTGAGGCTCTAAAAACTCATCTCCTTCAGCTTCATCACTAATTAGTAAGTCCTCTTCCTCTTCTGGTTCTATTAAGAGTTCTTCTAACTCGATTTCAGGCTGATTTATTATTCCTAGGTCAGGCTGATATATATTTTCGAGTACGTTGTTAGCCTGGTTCATGCCGCGTTCCTCATGCTCCTTGCAGAATCAATTACTCAAGATTTTCACTACCACTCTTAAATCCATTGGCTAATTTTTAAGAGGGTATTTGGCTTATTCCCCATTCAGATATTCCTAAGAATTTGTTCTTATGTAATATCCGAGCCTTGCCTCTGGGCTGAGGCTATGCTTGAAGGTAACTCCTCAATCTCAATAAATTGCCATAGTTGCTCATTTGAATCGCAAACGTTGACAAAATGGTCTCAAAGACAACTCTATCCATCGAGAGAATTACTACTCCTTACAAACAAATTATGGCTCTGGGAATATTTTTTCGGTAAAGACTGTTCCGATTGTAGCCTGTTTCACAGAAATTGCACTCTTTTTGTGTATCAACTCAATAAACTGATTAAGTGCTTTTAACCCTGTTGTAGCAAAAAGATATTACAAACGGTAGTCATTTACTGACAATTTGTCCAAAACTTTGTGGAATTTTGACAACAGCTTCAATACCTTCAATATTAGGTACAGTTGTTATCGTCCAAACCACTGTATTAAAACAAACACAAATTACTGAGAATTAGTAGATTGTAGTTTCATTTTTGATATGGGCAATAAGCTTTTATGCACTTGTTTTTACAATTCCTTCATCCGTTATTCAGTATAAATTAACATTTGGCGGAGGAAGAGAGTTGCTGATTACTAGGATTCGGTTCATTTGGTCTCCACAAAAACCAGAAAATAGCAGTTCAAGATGTTTGCTTCCCTACAGAAAGCTCACCCAAGCAAATTATGTTTTTGGCTAAATCGTGATCGAAGTACTCTAAAAACGCTATAACTTGCTTTGTTGAGCGACTCCACCATTGGGCTGAAGTCTTAGTAGAATCAGTCATGAGACAATTCAATTCAGTTTTAACGAAAGAGCCTCTATTCACACCTTAGCGCACCGCAGAAAATTCACCCCTATGAAAGTTGACAAGCTGTTTTTATTGTATACAAGGATATTTTAATCAATTCAGAAAGAATTTGACAGTCAAGAATAACGATATTAGCTCAATTACGACACAAATGCATACAATAAATTGAAAATTATACCTTTTGCCCGATTCCATAGGGAATCTTTAATCATGGCTGCAGGTTAAATAAATGCTCAAGCCCCTAAGTTGAGCGATCGCTAAATAGCAATTCACAACATAATTTCCTTTGACTAAATTGAGCAAAAAGTATTGCTGTCATCTATCTTAAGACATATATTTTTGATAGTGTAGTACCATAACTTGTTCCTAGAGTCCCAGAAAAAGGCAAAAACTGCCACCAGCAAGAATTAACTAACACCGACAGTTGTCATGGAAACTACTGCATTACTTATCTCACACCTGCTCTCAGTTACAAATTAGGACGATAATTTGCCGGATATCCAATATCCCTCAAGTGAGGATATTTTTTGTTAACACACTACGGAATCATCTGCCAAGGAAGCATCTCTAAATCTTGACAAACCTTAAAAGATGCCAATCAAAATGGTCTTTGGCATCTGAGACTGCCAGGATCAGGTAAGACCATTGATAAATGGTTGGTTTATTTCCGCCAACCTGTACTAGTGCTTTGTCCCATTAATTCTGATGAAAAGAGGAAGAAACCACATTAGCGTGCCTCTTGCTCCCTTCGGGAGAGCTGAGTCGCTTTCGCGACACGCTGCTTTGCACTCAGCCATGCCCGTAGGGCTTTAGGCGCAAAGTACGCAAAGTCAGAGAAGGAGAGGATAAGTTTAGAAGTTGGTTCACCAGATTAATTTTGATCAGTCGCGGGTGTGAGCGATCCCCGACTTCTTTAAGAAGTCGGGGATCTGTTACCCCTGAGAGTCAAACTGTTAGCCAACTATTGAAGGGGAATCGTCCTGAGCTTAATTATTGATCGACAGGAGTTTTTGTCTTGAAAAAGTTAAAAGTTGGGATTAATGGATTTGGTCGGATTGGACGATTGGTATTTCGTGCTGGAATTAATCATCCCAATGTGGAATTTGTGGGTATTAATGACCTAGTACCTCCAGATAACCTAGCTTACCTCTTAAAGTACGATTCAACCCATGGTACCTACAAAGGTACGGTGGAGGCAAAAGAAGGTGGGATGGTTGTGGATGGCAAATTTATCCCTTGTGTATCTGTACGAAATCCTGCAGAATTGCGTTGGGGTAAGTTGGGTGCAGATTACGTAGTTGAATCCACAGGACTATTCACCAACTATGATGGTGCGGCGAATCATCTGCAAGCTGGAGCTAAACGAGTGGTGATTTCTGCTCCCACTAAAGATCCTCAAAAGGTTCGTACCTTGTTAATGGGGGTTAACCACCAATTATTTGACCCAGCAGTTGATGTAATTGTTTCCAATGCTAGCTGTACTACCAACTGTTTGGCTCCTGTTGCCAAGGTAATTAATGATAACTTTGGTTTGGCAGAGGGTCTAATGACCACAGTCCACGCCATGACTGCTACCCAACCCACGGTAGATGGTCCGAGTAAAAAGGATTGGCGGGGAGGACGCGGTGCAGCACAAAATATTATCCCTTCCTCCACTGGTGCAGCTAAAGCCGTGGCATTGGTGTTGCCAGAGTTAAAGGGTAAATTAACTGGTATGGCATTTCGGGTACCAACTCCCGATGTATCTGTGGTTGATTTAACCTTCAAAACTACCAAAGCTACAACTTATAAAGAAATCTGTGCGGCGATGCAAGCTGCGGCTACAGGGGAAATGTCAGGTATCCTGGGTTACACAGAAGCTCCTGTGGTATCCACAGATTTTCAAGGCGATCGCCATTCTAGTATTTTTGATGCTGGTGCAGGTATTGAACTCAATTCCCACTTTTTTAAGGTTGTGTCATGGTACGACAATGAATGGGGTTACTCCAATCGCGTCATCGATTTAATGTTATCGATGGCACAAAAGGAAAGAATACTTTAGGCTGCACTATGACAAAAATATCGCGATCGCACAAACATCATGCTGCGTCCGATGGTTAATTTCCTCGCAATGCTATTTGGTTAAGCATTTTCCACTGGAAATATAAGTAGGTAGGCATAATTAAATGTAAGATCGAACCTCACCCCCATCCCCTCTCCTGATTAAGGAGAGGGGTGCCATCAGGCGGAGAGAAGTTGGCGGTGAGTCCACTTGGCGGTGTCGGTTTCCGTCCCGCCAAAGTGGCGCTCGCATAGCGTGCGCGGAGCGCGTAACCCGAAGGGTGTCGGTTTCCGTCCCGCCAAACTTCGGAGGTGAGGT
>JASJDS010000122.1 GCA_030065055.1 Calothrix sp. MO_192.B10 | reverse complement strand
CGCTTCTGGAGAGATAGACCTCTGGTTTATTCCAAATTAGGCTTGTTAATTGGTACATTTTGTACGGTTAAACGGTTTAATAACTGCCAGCAATGGATGGGATAAATTAAGTTAGCTCGCTGAAAGAAGAATCCCCCCCCTTGTAGGGCGTGGGAGTGTCAAAGAGTCAGCAAATTTATCTGTGGAACCAACCCAAAAAATCTAAAATCCAAAATCTAAAATCCAAAATTGTATGACCAAAAATTAGACAGGATACAAGCCGTGTGGATTCATCCGTGGAGAGTCAAAAATGTTCTCCTTATCCTCATTAGCCCCTCAATTCATTGATGGGGTAACTGATAACTGATAACTGATAACTGAAATGACGCGATTTATCTTCTTGGGACCTCCAGGAGCCGGCAAAGGAACTCAAGCTAAAACCTTAGCCGAACACTGGAATATACCTCATATTTCTACCGGTGACATCTTACGCCAAGCCCTACAGGAGCAAACACCCCTGGGAGTTAAAGCCCAAGGCTATATGGATCAGGGAGAATTAGTTCCTGATGGCTTGGTACAGGATATGGTTAAGGAACGCCTCAGTCAAGAGGATGCTCAGACTGGATGGATTTTAGATGGGTTTCCCCGCACTGTCAACCAGGCAGCTTTTCTGGCAGAATTGCTGCAAGAGCTGAATCAATCGCAGCAGAAGGTAGTTAATCTTGACGTACCTGATGATGTGGTAGTAGCCCGCTTATTAGAGCGAGGACGGAAGGATGACACAGAAGAGGTAATCCGCCGCCGTCTCGAAGTTTATCGTTCGGACACCGCTCCTTTGATTGACTACTATCGGCAGCAGGAGATGCTAGTTGTAGTCAATGGCAATCAGTCCCAAGAAGAAGTCACAACTGAGTTAAAAGCTGTTGTCAAGTGAAGTCAGAAGGAAGAAGTCAGAGGGTTTGAGCAGAAAAATCCTCAGAGGTGCCTCCAGCTACCGTTGCTTGAAAAAGGCAGAAACCTTCGGTCAATTCTTAAATGGTTCAATCGCCAAGGTGTTCAAGTTAACGGTGACAAGAGCAACTTATCTGTTACTCGTTACCGTCCCCGTTAACTCCACCCCAGCCTCTACTCGAAAAAAAATATCAAATTTGGATTAAGATATATTAATAAACTATTGCCAAAAAAAGATAAATATGTTCTCTTGCAAACTGAAAGGTTACTGCATGGGAACGAGAGATTGCTGAGTTGAGGAAAAAACAAATTGTCTAAACAAGATTTAATTGAGATGGAGGGCACGGTGACAGAATCTTTGCCTAATGCCATGTTTCGCGTTGACCTAGACAATGGTTTTAACGTGTTGGCCCATATATCTGGCAAAATTCGCCGTAATTACATCAAAATTTTACCAGGCGATCGCGTCAAGGTAGAACTCACCCCCTATGACCTGACCAAAGGCAGAATTACCTATAGATTGCGTAAGAAGTAACGATATGTAGATAAATATACCATAAAATTAGTAAGTGGTGCTTCTTGAAACTTAACTGACTATCTTCTGAAAAAATGCTATAATTTAACATTTGCAGTCAAACAGAAAACCCATGAAAGTCCGAGCATCTGTAAAGAAAATTTGTGAAAAGTGTACCACGATCAAACGTCGCGGTCGCGTCATGGTGATTTGTCCCAACCCCAAGCATAAACAACGTCAAGGATAGCGGCGACGCTCCTAAATTGATGTAAGTTTAGTCACAAGAAATCGCTACTAAAATCAACTGTCCGTACTAGGGAGAACGAGAGGGAGAGAATCCAAGATGGCACGTATTGCCGGAGTAGACCTACCACGCGATAAGCGGGTTGAAATTGGTCTGACGTATATTTATGGAATTGGACTGACTAGGTCTCAAGAAATTTTAGCTGCTACCAAAGTCAACCCAGATACCCGTGTAAAAGAATTAAGTGACGGGGATGTGGCAGCTCTAAGAGCCGAAATCGAGAGTAACTATCAAGTTGAAGGTGACTTGAGACGTTGGGAGGCGATGAATATTAAGCGCCTAGCCGACATTGGTACCTACAGGGGTCGCCGTCATCGGATGGGTTTACCAGTGAGGGGACAAAGAACTCGCACTAATGCTAGAACTCGTCGCGGACGCAGACAGACTGTAGCAGGGAAGAAAAAGGCTCCTGGTAAGTAATTTTTAGCAATGCTAGTACAAGTCAGCGGAAATACAGCAACGGTTTATAAAACGTCAAAGCAAGAGTTCACAATACTTTTGAATTTTGAATGCGTGACTTCCAAGGCAGCGTTACTAGGGATAGCTAGCAAGTCGTAATTTAATTTTTTAACTACAAGAATATGGCGCGACAACCAACAAAGAAAGGCGGTAGCAAAAAGCAAAAGCGTAACGTTCCCAATGGGATTGCCTATATCCAGTCTACTTTTAACAATAGCATTGTCACCATTACCGATCAAAATGGAGACACAATCTCTTGGGCAAGTGCTGGTTCTAGTGGGTTTAAGGGAGCAAAGAAAGGTACGCCCTTTGCGGCACAAACCGCAGCAGAAAGTGCGGCTCGCAGAGCTATAGATCAAGGAATGCGCCAAATTGAAGTAATGGTCAGCGGTCCTGGTGCAGGTAGAGAAACTGCCATTAGAGCATTACAAGGGGCTGGGCTGGAAATTACCCTGATTCGGGATATTACCCCAATTCCCCACAATGGTTGCCGCCCACCCAAACGCCGTCGTGTTTAAGTACTAAGAATAACAATTGGCGTACTCAGCAAGTGACTAGTGCCGCTGCGCGGAAGTCAAAAGTCACCCATTCAAAAGTGAGCCATTGCGGTGGACGGTAAGCCACTGCGGTGGACGGGTTTCCCGGCATAAAGCAAGTGGCGCAACCCGAAGGGGTTACCCGGCATAAAGCAAATGGCGCTCGCGGAGCGTATCCGAAGGATTCACCCCGAAGGGGTCAAAAGTACAGTGTTTTCTAGCTTTGACCTTTTATAAATTGTTGCTTTATTTCCGTCGCGACGTACTAGCCAAAATGAATCGGCAAATAGCAGAGTAAATTTTGGCAGCTTACCTTGGCAATCAACTGGAAAACCAAGGGTGGTGCTTGTCTGCGATCGCTGGGATAATAGCTCAATTAAGGTGAGTCTGAGTACTAAATATAACATTTAACCTAGGCAAAATGAGGGTAGAGCACCAGCTGACCATGGGGGCAAAAGTCACAGTCTGATGGATAAAGACTAGACAAACCCAATATTAGTAACCCTCGCACATGGGTTTAAAGTTACAAACTATACTTAGTGATTAACAAAACATAAGTTTGTAATCCAGACCGCAGCGAGAATTAATTAAATTCGGGAGGCAATTGATTTGCCTGCTAGCAATACCTGAAAACAAGGGAGGCTACTCCGTGGCGCAGTTTCAAATTGAATGTGTAGATACTAGTAGTGATGAAATTAGGAGCCATTACAGTAAGTTCATTCTAGAACCTCTAGAACGCGGTCAGGGAACGACCATTGGCAATGCCTTGAGACGGGTGTTGTTATCAAATTTAGAAGGTACGGCAGTTACAGCAGTGAGAATTGCCGGGGTTACCCACGAATTTGCCTCCGTGCCGGGGGTGCGGGAGGATGTGCTGGAAATCCTGATGAAAATGAAGGAAGTAATCCTCAAAAGCTATTCTGCCCAACCCCAAATTGGGCGGTTATTGGTTACAGGCCCAGCAACAGTAACTTCCGCCCATTTTGATTTACCCAGTGAAGTGGAGGTCATCGATCCCACCCAATATATAGCTACCTTAGCAGAAGGGGCAAAATTGGAGATGGAATTTCGCATCGAGAAAGGAACTGGTTATCGTACCGTGGAAAGGGGTAGGGAAGAAGCTACATCCTTGGACTTTCTCCAGATTGACTCCATATTCATGCCGGTGCGTAAGGTCAATTATAGTGTGGAAGAAGCCCGGACGGAAGGAGGCATACCCAAGGACAGACTTTTATTAGAAGTATGGACAAATGGTAGCCTCAACCCCCAAGAAGCACTATCATCCGCCGCTACTCTTTTAGTAGACTTATTTAATCCGTTGAAAGATATTTCCATCGAACAAACGGATACAGTTGTGGATGTGGACCAAGATCCAACGGCTCAAATTCCCATTGAAGAGTTACAGCTTTCAGTGCGAGCTTATAACTGCTTGAAGCGAGCCCAGGTTAACTCCGTGGCAGACTTGTTGGATTTCACCCAAGAAGACCTATTAGAAATTAAGAACTTTGGTCAGAAGTCCGCCGAAGAAGTTGTTGAAGCTTTGCAGCGACGCTTAGGTATTACTCTGCCCCAAGAAAGGTCTGGTAAAAATAACTAAATGCAAACTTAATCATTATTAATGTATTATGCGTCACCGTTGCCGTGTAAAAAAACTCAGTAAACCCGCCGACCAGCGTCGGGCTTTGTTGCGATCGCTCGCGACGGAATTGATCCGTAATGGTCGGATTACCACTACCATGGCTAGGGCTAAAGTACTGCGTTCTGAAGTAGACAAAATGATTACCTTGGCAAAGGACGGCTCCCTAGCTGCCCGCCGTAAAGCCTTGGGTTACTTGTTCGATAAGCAACTAGTTCACGCCCTATTTGAGCAAGCCAGCGAACGTTATGGCGATCGCAACGGGGGTTATACCCGGATTTACCATACTGTACCCCGTCGTGGCGACAATGCGGAAATGGCAATTATCGAATTGGTTTAAGTCGTTAGTCATTTGTCATTCTTAATGACCAATGACAAGGGACGAAATTTCTATGTTAGCAGCCTTGCCCACACAAACCCAGAGAGTCGCCCTGGTAATACAATACCTGGGCACTCATTTTCATGGCTGGCAAAGGCAACCACAACAGCGTACTATCCAACAAGAGATAGAAACAGCGATCGCTACGGTATTAGGTTATCCAGTCATCCTCCACGGTGCGGGTAGGACTGACACTGGGGTTCATGCTGCGGCTCAAGTAGCTCATTTTGATGCCACAGTCACCATCCCAGCCCACAAATGGGCAACCATCCTCAACAGTTATTTACCAGAGGATATTCTCATTCGTGCATCCGCCCAGGTTGATGGCAATTGGCACGCCCGTTTTAGTGCCGCCTATCGCCGCTATCGCTACACCTTGTATACAGAAGCAAGACCAAACTTGTTTTTAAGACCATTCACTTGGCATTATTATTATGTACCTGTGGATGAATCCCTCATCCAAGCAGCCCTAAAACCCTTAATTGGGCACCATCATCTAGCAGCTTTTCATCGCTCCAACTCAGGACGGAAACATTCCTGGGTAGAAGTGCAAGCAGCACAATGTATCCGCAAAGGAGCATTGATTACTATTGAAATTCAGGCAGATGGTTTTTTGTATGGCATGGTGCGGCTATTGGTAGGGATGTTAGTCCAAGTAGGCACCGGCAAACTATCCGTAGAAAAATTTACCTATATTTGGCAAAATCAACTGCGGGAACAAGTCAAGTATGCCGCACCCGCCCAAGGTTTATGTTTATTAAGAGTGGGCTATCCAGACTTCCCCTTTTCTCCCCAAGTCTGGTACGATACCCAACCCCAGTATTTGTTTGACACAATACTAGGGGAAATTACTGCCTAAAATTGGTTTTTAAGATTGTACACAAATAATCACCCATCAAAACTCCCATGAACAAAACATACCTACCTTCAGGTAGTACCATGGAAAAAAATTGGTACGTCATAGATGCCGCAGACCAGCGTCTCGGTCGTTTAGCTAGTGAGATTGCTATGGTATTGCGGGGTAAAAATAAACCCCACTACACCCCTAATATGGATACAGGGGATTTTGTGATTGTCGTTAACGCCGAAAAAGTTACCGTCACCGGGAAAAAGAGCAGTCAAAAACTTTACCGCCGTCACTCCGGTCGTCCTGGGGGGATGAAAACAGAAACCTTTGCCCATCTGCAAGGACGCATTCCTGAACGAATTATTGAAAAAGCAGTCAAAGGGATGTTACCGAAAAATAGCCTAGGCAAACAGTTATTTACCAAACTCAAAGTATACGCAGGTCCCACCCATCCCCATCAGGCTCAAAAGCCCCAAGAACTGAAAATTAACACAATTCCAGGAGTAGAAAATTAATGCAAGCAACAGATATAGATAGCGGCCGCGCCGTTTACTGGGGTACAGGTCGTCGCAAATCCGCAGTGGCTAGGGTACGTTTAGTACCTGGTAGTGGTCAACTAAAAGTGAATGGCAAAGACGGGGAAAATTATTTCCAATACAATGCAAATTACCTGGGAGTAATAAAAGCACCCCTAGAAACCCTCGGTTTAGAAAGTGAGTACGACATCTTGGTCAAAGCCGAAGGTGGTGGCTTAACCGGACAATCCGATGCCATTCGTTTGGGAGTAGCTCGCGCCCTGTGTCAGTTAGATCCAGAAAATCGCTCCCCCTTAAAGACAGAAGGCTACCTCACCCGCGATCCCCGCGCTAAAGAACGTAAGAAGTACGGTTTGCACAAAGCTCGCAAAGCACCCCAGTACTCCAAGCGTTAATCAATTTTGGATTTTAGATTTTGGATTATTGGCAAAATCTAAACCTCGGCAAAAACAGCCAAAGCTAGAAGTTATAATTGTTATAGATGAACCACGAAAGGAACAATGGCTAAACCTGATATTCATCCAGAGTGGTATCCAGAGGCTAAAGTATACTGCAACGGGCAAGTAGTGATGACCGTTGGCTCCACCAAGCCAGAATTGCACGTAGATGTTTGGTCTGGAAACCACCCCTTTTACACTGGAACCCAGAAGATTATTGACACAGAAGGTCGCGTAGATCGCTTCCTCCGTAAGTATGGCATGAAAAATACCGATCGCTCTGCTGGCAAAGGCAATAAAAAATAGCGGTTTGGCTCTGCTTTCACGACGACCCTGCCTGTGCTGGGTCGCTTGTTATTTTTGGGTGAGCCAAGTTGTTATTTTTTTAAGGAGTAAAAGCACTCGTCATGGCTGAAACATATTTACTGGAGAAACTCAAATCTGTCGAACAAACTTTTCATGAATTAACCCGTCGTCTTGCCGATCCCGATACTGCCAACAATCCAGATGAGTATCAAAAGGTGGCAAAGGCACGCTCTGGGTTAGAAGAGGTGGTAAATACCTACGAAACTTGGAAAACGGCTACATCAGAATTAGTGGGCGCTCAAGAGATTTTAAAAGAATCTCAAGGTGATGCGGAACTCCAAGAAATGGCGGCTTTGGAAGTTAAAGAATTAGAAGAAAAAATTGCAGAGCTAGAAATACGTCTGAAAATTCTGTTGTTACCCCGCGACCCCAATGATGATAAAAACATCATGTTAGAAATTCGTGCCGGAACTGGGGGTGATGAAGCTAGTATTTGGGCTGGCGATTTGGTGCGGATGTACTCTAAATATGCTGATAGCCAAGGTTGGCGAGTGAAGCTAGTCAGCGAGTCCCTGGCGGAAATGGGTGGCTTTAAAGAAGCGATTTTAGAAATTCAAGGGGAGAGCGTTTACAGTAAGCTGAAGTTTGAGGCTGGGGTACACCGGGTACAAAGGGTACCAGTCACAGAAGCCGGGGGAAGGGTACATACTTCTACAGCTACGGTGGCGATAATGCCAGAAGTGGATGATGTGGAAATTCACATTGATCCCAAGGATATTGAAATGTCTACGGCGCGTTCTGGTGGTGCGGGTGGACAAAACGTCAACAAGGTAGAAACAGCCGCCGACTTGTACCACAAACCCACTGGTATCCGTATTTTCTGTACAGAAGAACGGAGCCAGTTACAGAATAAAGAACGGGCGTTACAAATTTTACGTGCCAAGCTGTATGAAATGAAATTGCGGGAACAACAGGAAGCCGTGACTTCCATGCGGCGATCGCAAGTAGGAACAGGAGCACGTTCCGAGAAAATACGTACCTATAATTACAAAGATAACCGTGTTACTGACCACCGTTTGAGTCAGAACTTTTCCCTTACGCCAGCTTTGGAAGGGAATATAGAGGATATGGTTCAGTCTTGTATATCTCAAGACCAACAGGAGCGGTTAGCGGAGCTTGCTGCTTCGGCAAATAATTAATCAGTGTGTAGGGGTGCAATGCTTGTGAACAATAGTTTTTGCGCCCAATAGTTTATGAAACATAGATTTATAATTGGCTAACCTGCAACTAATTTATCAGTGAAAACCGCTTGTCTATTTGTTTTATGAGATACAGACAAGCGGTTTTTTAGTTATTTTCTTGCTGTTCTAGTAAAGTTACTAAATCAGATATTGCAGAAAAATCAACAAATTCTTCCCCTAATATTTCCAATTGCTCAGTAGATAATCCTTGAATACGTTCAATTATTGATGAGTCAATTTCACCAAAACGTCGATTTAACAGGCGAATCAAAAATCGGCAGGCTTCTTCTTGCTTTCCTTGTTGTTTTCCCTCTTCTTTTCCTTGTTGCTTTCCCTTCTGTAAAATATCTTGATAAATTACTGACTCTTGCATAACATCCTCCCTTAACAATTGACGGATTAAATTCTTCTCAAACCGCAAACCTGCTAGAATTCCTGTATATGCAGCAATATTTTGTCTTACCTCCATATTTAAAATTTTAGCAACGCTCTGGGCAAACTGGGATAGTAAACCTCGGGGTGAAGTTGTTAGGGTTAACGGTGCTAAAGGTAATAATGCAGGGTTATCCAGAAATAGTGCTGAGTCTTGTTCCCACATCCGTATGACTCGATAGCGGTGATTTGTTGTTTCATTGATATATTCCTCGATAAAGGCAATTTCGTTATCTGTCTCTTGCAAAAAAATAATCACCTGGGTTACAGGGACATTATATTGACGTATTAATCTAACTGAATAATCCAACATCCTAAATGGAAGCGGAGGATTTGAGATAGTACGGGTTTGAAATTCTATATGTAAAATTCGATTTTCTGTTTGCAGAAATGTCACAGAATCTGCGCGGATTGGCTCTAAACTTAATTCAGTTTTAAGCACTTTAACTTTTGTTGGTTCTTCAGCCAGTAACCAACTGACAAATTCTGTTGGGTATTTTTCCGCTAAAATCTTACAAACGTTGTCAAAACTCACTGATTACACCCTGTTTCACTTGATTGGTGATACAAATCATGGACTTGGGCACAAGCCGCAGCGCCCCTACATATCCCCTACATATGTATAGCCCTACGGTTTTCGGTTAGGACACATTTTAAACCTCATCTATTTTGAGAACTGGAGTTTTCCGTTCAAGGGGAATACCAAAAAATCAATTATCCTGTAGGGAACACCCACAATATTCTTCTATAGGTTATAAGCTGAATGATGCCGTGCCCACCTCAACCGAATTTGTGAAAATGTCCTAACCTAATTGCGTAATGCTATATCAATATTTTTGTAAATTGGTAGGACTTACGCAACTGGCATATTTTTCTGTAGGGGAGGCAAAATGCGGTGTAGATTCTCTTCCCGCATTATTGCCGTTGCGTGACAGTGGGAAAATATTTGAGCGTAGCAATAAGACTTATAACATCACGCACCAACCACCGATTGTGACAATTGCGTAAGTCCTGTTAATAATTGCAATCATTTTTGAGATGCTAAGAGGTTTCAGATATTAATGCTACAAATCTCTCATCATTGCGAATTAGATCGAAATCTGAGTCCGTTTTTGCCATTTCCTGATATTCGGGATTTAAATTAATGGCTTGTTTGAGATTATTTATTGCTGTATTAATATCACCTAAACAACCATAAACAATGGCGCGATTATACCAAGCATTACCATATTCGGGTTTTAATTCAATGGCTTTATCGTAAGATTTGATAGCTTCTGCTAATTTTTCTAACTTATATAAAGCATATCCTCGAATATCCCAAGATATTTCATCATCAGGTTTAATGGCAATAGCTTTATCATAGGAAGCGATGGCATCTTCGTATTTTCCTAAATCATCTAGAGCAATACCCCGGTTGTACCAAGCTGAATCTTTATCAGGTTTAATTGCAACAGCTTTATCATAGGATGCGATGGCATCTTCGTATTTTCCTAATTTACCTAGAGCAACACCCCGGTTGTACCAAGCTGAATCATCATCAAGTTTAATTGCAACAGCTTTATCATAGGATGCGATGGCATCTTCGTATTTTCCTAATTTACCTAGAGCAACACCCCGGTTGTACCAAGCTTCATCTTTATCAGGTTTAATTGCAATAGCTTTATCATAGGATGCGATGGCATCTTCGTATTTTCCTAAATCATCTAGAGCAACACCCCGGTTGTACCAAGCTTTATGGCCATCAGGTTTAATTGCAATAGCTTTATCATAGGATGCGATGGCATCTTCGTATTTTCCTAAATTATCTAGAGCATAACCCCGGTTGTTCCAAGCTTCATCTTTATCAGGTTTAATTGCAATAGCTTTATCATAGGATGCGATGGCATCTTCGTATTTTCCTAATTTACCTAGAGCATTACCCCGGTTGTACCAAGCTGAATCATCATCAGGTTTAATTGCAATAGCTTTATCATAGGAAACGATGGCATCTTCGTATTTTCCTAAATTACCTAGAGCATAACCCCGGTTGTTCCAAGCTTCATCTTTATCAGGTTTAATTGCAATAGCTTTATCATAGGAAGCGATGGCATCTTCGTATTTTCCTAAATTACCTAGAGCATAACCCCGGTTGTACCAAGCTGAATCATCATCAGGTTTAATTGCAATAGCTTTATCATAGGAAGCGATGGCATCTTCGTATTTTCCTAAATCATCTAGAGCATTACCCCGGTTGTACCAAGCTTCGTGTAAGTCAGGTTTAATTGCAATAGCTTTATCATAGGAAGCTATTGTTGCTTCATATTCTTTCGTTGAATACAACAAATTTCCCAATTCTAATAGTAAACTAGCCTTACGTGCTTCTGTTTGATGTGGTTCCGCAATAATATCTTGAATTTCCAGGACTTTTTCTATCTTTTGTTCCGCAGATAATTGTAAATATTCCTCGTAATTTCCTTGCAACAACAAACGAGATGACTCTGACTCTACTACTTCTGGTTCCGTCGGTAATTCAAATACACCAGAACGCCAATCAAAAAAATCTGGTGCGCGATGAATTAAATAATTAATAGAAAATGACCGCAACAAGAAAACCAAGCAAATATGAAAATCATCCCGCAACCTTTCTCTTTGTTGGTTTAAATGATATAAAACATGGGGAACGCTGGTTAACTCCCTAAATTTTCCTTCTGTAATTTCACCAAAAGTTCTTTTCTCGTATTTATATAAAGAATATTCCAACCCTTTAATTAATAAAATATCAACTCGCTTATTTTTAACAAACTCTGCAACTCGCTGATATAAATTATCAATAGATTCAGTTAAGCGTAAAACCTGAATATTTTTCTGGGGAATATCCTGGGGAAGCTGTTTAATTAAACGATCCGCCGATGCAGGAATACATTGGACAAAAAACAAACCAAAACCCGATTTCCGCGTCAGTGCGCGTACCAAATCCTTATATACTTCACCTGGTTCTGGTGGTAAATCATCATCCCAATCACTTAAACTTGGGTTCATAGTAACTGCACTACACAATTATCAGAAAAAATAAATGTAGGTTGGGTGGAACGGAGTGAAACCCAACATCTAACCAATTTGTTGGGTTACGCTATCGCTTCACCCAACCTACACATCAAGGTTTTAAACTATTGTAAGGTGGGCAATGCCCACCCGGAGCATCCCAGATTTTATTTAGCAATTAGAGAAAAATTAAACCGTCATTGCGAGGAGGAACGACGTTCGCGGAGCGTGTCCGAAGGACTCAGCAATCGCATGGACTTGTTCGGAGTGAAACCCAACATCTAACCAATTTGTTGGGTTACGCTATCGCTTCACCCAACCTACACATATGCACTACACAATCATCACAAACAATAAATGTAGGTTGGGTGGAACTCATAACTTGCAGCATTCTCAATTAGCCCAAATGTCCGCCTAGGAATAAATTCCCAGGCTCATATACAAAGTCTGATAAATCAGACTGGGAAGGTTTATTTTTGTGGTACAGGCATCTTGCCCGTTTTTTATATCAAAAGTACGGGCATCTTGCCCGTTTTGTATATAAAAGGAGCAAGATACCTCCCACTACCACGCATATATTTTTGAAAAATTGGAATGCTCCCGCCTCCAAGGGATCTAAACACCGCCTACAATAAAATAATATTTTCACCCCAATTTTGCCACCGCTTCCTTAAACTCCGGAACCCCTTGAATTAACGGGTGAACATCATACCAACGCTGCATTTCTCCCTCACCATCAAGATAACGATATTCCAAAAGACAGCGATTGTACATTAAATTTCGATACTCATCATTATTCACAATCCGCTTAGAACGGGAAACCTCTGCTAACAACTTCCACTGACGATTTTCCACCGCTCGACGATAGGTATCCCTAGCTTGGGTAATTGCCCTACGTACAGCCCTCTCAGTAATTGGTAACTCTTCTGTGCGTCCAATGGCATCCTGAGTTAACAATAGCAGATTCCGAACATGACCCCCACTCATTAAACACAACCTATCCAAAGTTTGGACATGATCAAAAACTTCTTTTTCCAAAGATAATCCTGACGCAACGTGTCTGACTCGCTTGCGAATAATTTCTTTCACCTTACTCAGTCCTGGTTGATAAACTTCCCCCTGGATATTCATCACCATAATCATCGGTAAAATCAAACATTCACCATAAATATCCCGAATATCCGGTGCTCTGCGAGAATAAAGCATAGAAATGGGCACAGTGTAGAGAAAATGGCAATCTAAAGCCTTTAATTGCTCACTTCGGTCTAAAAAAATCTCTTCATGGTTGGTATTATCCCCATCTTTCACCAACACCATGCGGTCTAAATTATCCACAATTACCGCCAGTTTCGTACAACCATTGGGAAGATTTTTCTTCACATCCCCCAGAAACTCATTCAACACCTTAATTAAACTTACAGTATGGGGATTAACCTTACTGCGAATCTCTTGACGTAATTGGGGAACCGCCCTTAAATTAGCCGTTAATTTAGCAAATTGAGATAATTGCACCTCCACCGCCATACTCTCAAACTCCAATGGAGTTTGTACCAAATCCTTCAAATCTTGCCACCGTTCTTGGAGCCAATTTAAAATAGGAGTAGGCTTGGCAATACCATGTAAATCTTTTAACAGGCGACGGGTACAAGCTAAAAGAATATCTGTATATTGGGCATCTTCAGAATCAATATCCTCTTCATCCGCAGCAAAATATACTACATAAAACTGCCGATTTTCCAAATATTGCTTTAATTTGAGTAATTCCGTAGATTTACCAGCACCTCTATGTCCGGAATACAACAGGCAACAGTTTGTATTATCCAAACGCATCCGGTTTCCTAATTCCTCTAGAATATCCGAATCTCCCCGCACTTCCTGACAATCCACATAGTTAATATCACCTGCGGGTAATGGTTCAAATGGATTGAAAGCATTATAAAGGTCTGCTAATAACTCAGGGTTATTATCCATAAAACAGATTAACAATATAACAAGATTTAAAAAATAAACCTGGAGATGATTTAGATTAGACTGGTTTGAAATATAACAAACCTAAAAAAGTATCTCAAGTATTAGCGGGTTAATGAGTTCTAAACTCGAACATTGTCTGCTTGGGGATTGTTATTTTTCTGACTAAAGACTGGCTGACGGTATGAATGTAGTAGGTTAAAAAACTTATTAAAATCAAAACTGCGGGGATCTATTCTCTGTCCCGAACGATCTACAGCGCGGTGGGTAGTGATACGATTGTCAGGAACCTGGCTTTGAGCAAGTAACCAAGCTAAAGATTTATATTGCACATACCGATAACCACTATGACTGCGCTGATGATTGTTGCCAATACCATCACGAGGGGTTTCTAAGGAAACATGGTAGGCAAAATTATTCACAGAGGGTGGTAATTTAGAATTGGTTTTCACCGTTTCCGAACCGAATGATCCTGCAAAGATTGAGTTACCTGCACCAAAGGCTCTCTTATCTGGGGGGACTATGTAAATAATCGTGCCATTGAGGGTAATTAAAGCATGATAGCTGACTTGCTTGCTGTCTAGGGTATGGGGAGTGCGGAAGTTATTAATTGTACTGCTGGCTGTGGAAGCGGTTTCATGAAGGACGATGATTGGTTGATTGGTTACGGGTACACCATTGGCATCCTGGGAATAACGTTCTCCGAAATTATTGGGATGGGCTAGAGCGATCGCATATTTGGGTGTATAATTTTTAAATGCTCTGGTAGTTTGGAATACTTTACCAGACGCAGGTTGGGTTCGTCTTAATTGTTTGGGTTGAGATTTTGTTTGCTGCTTGGGTTTTGCTGTGGCAGTTTTTTTCACAGCAGGACTTTTGATTGCTGGAGTGGAAGTTGTTTTTGTTTGTGGTGGTGCTACTGGAGTAGTTTGCGGTTGTAACTCAATCTGTGCTGGACTCCAAGCAGCAGTATCCGCCGCAAAACTAGATGTATTTCCCTGTAACCTGGTTTTTCCCGTCCACAGCACGAAAATAAGCGCCGCTAACATCAGATAAATGAGTATTAACCTTTTTCCCCAGTTGCTGAACATAAAATTTGTAATGCTGATTACCACTCTTCGGTAACACTAACAAATAAATGCTCCAATTCTCAACAGCTATTACTCCCTTCGGTGGTTTAAGCTCCCAAAATCGCATCTTTGACACACTTTTGAAACCCTTCCACGCCAAAATGAGCGAATCAATCACCCTCACAACGTTTATCTTTCCCTGTCAGCATTTCTATACAAGCATTTGGTACCGCATTCTCTAGCCTATTCGCTAAAATAAACCATATCCCCTTGCCAAGGACTTCCATAATGGTCACTCAACTACCATCATCCCAAGGCATCATCTACCCAGAAAGCGATGGACAGCCGATGGCTGATAATACCAAGCAATTTGAGCTAATAGTATTAATTAAAAAGAACTTAGATTTAATATTTGCCAATAATCCTAACGTCTTCGTCGCTGGTGACTTACTTTGGTATCCTGTTGAAGGCAAACCCAATCTCCGTAAAGCCCCGGATGTGATGGTAGCTTTTGGTAGACCGAAGGGCGATCGCGGTTCTTATCTACAATGGCAAGAAGACAACATTCCCCCACAGGTAGTGTTTGAAATTCTCTCCCCCGATAATACCCACAGGGAGATGATTGAAAAATATGACCGAACAAGGCAAAAGTAAAAAGTAAAAAGGCAAAAGTAAAGAAAAAGAAAAATGGTCACCAAGCCCCTAAATTTATTTATGGAACGGAGTAAAAACATTTGTTTCGATACAGGTAGTGCAAGAAACAATAC
>JASJDS010000121.1 GCA_030065055.1 Calothrix sp. MO_192.B10 | reverse complement strand
GGACGTATTGTTTCTTGCACTACCTGTATCGAAACAAATGTTTTTACTTCGTTCCATAAATAAATTTAGGGGCTTGGTGACCATTTTTCTTTTTCTTTACTTTTGCCTTTTTACTTTTTACTTTTGCCTTGTTCGGTCACAATAACTTATCTGGTGTAATTGGTAGATCGCGGATGCGTTTACCTGTAGCATGGTAAATAGCATTGGCGATCGCAGCTGAAACTCCAGTAATCCCAATCTCACCCACACCACGCACCCCAGCGGGATTAAAGTTATAGTCGGGTTCCCCCACAAATGTCACCTGAATCCGAGGAATATCTGCATGACTGGGATAATGGTAGGTAGCTAGGTCATAAACCACAGGATAACCAATATTGGGGTCAAAATGGCACTCTTCCATCAAAGCTTGCCCAATGCCCATAATCACACCACCCCGTATCTGAGACGCTGCGGTTTTGGCATTCATCACCCGCCCAATATTCATCACCGACACCCAAGGAGTTACCCGTACCCGAGCAATTTCTTCATCCACACTGACTTCACAAAAATGTGCCCCCCAGGATTGGAATGTCCATTTCTTTCCCTCGTCACCAGGTGCAGTAGAAGTTGTGGCTTCAAAAGTACTCTCTCCCGATTGATGCAAGTTGGCAAAGGCTTCCGAAGCTGTTGTTGCCTTAGCTATCTGCAAAACCTCCTTACAAGCTGACATCACTGCTGGTACCAGGGTAGCTGTCATCTGGGAACCCCCCGCCATCCCACCGTTAGGTAGTAAGGAGTCTCCCAATTCCACCCGCACCTGTTCCACTGGCAATCCTAATACCTCCCCTGCTGTGCCGGCAACAATGGTATATGTCCCAGTACCCATATCATTGCCACTGGTAAGGATATGTGCCGTACCATCGGCTAATAACTTGACTGTGACTGTGGCTGCACTGCGTAAACCGGGGAAAGTTGATGCAGCCATGCCCCATCCGATGAGTTTACCATCACGGGTCAGGCTACGCACCTGTTTTGCTCGTTCTTCCCAGCCAAATTGTGCTGCACCCACCCGCAAACATTCGGTGAAATGCTTGGCAGAGAAGGGTAAACCCCGGCGTTGGTGTTCTTTGCTGTCATTTTTTAACCGCAGTTCCACGGGGTCAATGTTTAACTCCCACGCCAATTCATCCATTGCCGATTCCAGTGCCCATAACCCCGGATTTTCCCCTGGGGCACGCATAAAGGTAGGTACTCCCACGTTTATCTCGGCCAATTCCTGACTGGTGCGTAGATTGGGGGTAGCGTACATACTGGATGTAATGCCCGTACAGGGTTCCGTAAAAACTTCTACTGGAGATGTACAAGATTTAGCTGCGTGGTCGATGGAAATTAAACTACCATCGGCTTTTGCCCCTAGGCTAATTGTCTGTTCTGTTTCCGAACGATGCCCGGTGTTCGCTGTCATTTGCCGCCGACTGACAACCACTTTCAGGGGACGTTGCAACTTACGAGCAGCAGATGCACAGAGAATTCCGTGGGACCAAGGGAAGGCTTTAGAACCAAAACCTCCTCCAATAAATGGTGTAACAATCCGCACCTGATCCACAGACAGTCCAAACAGTTCTGCATAGGTACGCTGACTACAAATTACCCACTGGGATGGTTCATAAACTGTCAGATTTTCTCCATCCTGCCAGTGGGCAATGATGGCGTGGGGTTCCATCGGTGCGTGGAGTTCCGTCGAAGTTGTGTAAGTGGCTGTAATCTTCCCGGCTGCCCCTGCTATTGCCGTAGCCAAGTCCCCAGTGGCAAAATTCCCCTTCTCAAACTTCATCGATTCCCCAAACATGGAGGCAGCTTCGTTATATGTAGCTGTTGCTGCCTCGATAATTGGTGCTTTGGTGGCGTATTCCACCTTCACTAAATGAGCGGCATGGCGTGCCCGTTCAAAGGTATCTGCAACTACCAAACCAATAATCTGCCCTGCGTAGTTAATTTGGTCATCTGATAGGGGTAGCCGTGCCTCGTAGATTTTCGAGGCTATGAAATCGTTGGTTGGTTTAGATACTGGGGGTGAGTTTTCATGGGTAAAAACCGCAATTACTCCCGGTGCTGTGGCTGCCTGCTGGGTATCAATACTCGTAATCTGCCCGTGAGCGATGGCAGCAGTCACCAAATAACCGTGAACCAAACCGGGAATTTGATGTTCCGCAGCGTAGGTTGCTGTCCCTGTCACCTTTGCTCGTCCGTCCTTGCGGTTCATACGATACCTCCTCCTTGGGCAGAAACCATCAGGGCGCGACGAATCGCCCGTTTTGCTAGTTCGACTTTATAACCATTGTGAGTTAGGGGTTGGGCTGATTGCAAGGCAATTTCCGCCGCCTTCGTAAATGTTGCTATATCTGCTGACTTACCCAGCAAAAACTCCTCTGCTGCTGTAGCTCGCCAAGGCTTGTGTGCTACCCCACCCATTGCCAAGCGTACACCTTGGATTTTTCCCCCTCGTACATTTATAGCCGCCCCTACAGAGATTAAAGCAAAAGAATAGGAAGCGCGATCGCGGATTTTCAAATAAACCCCAGATTTTGCCCAGGATAATGGTGGCAGAATCACGGCGGTAATTAATTCCCCTGGCTGTAAGTTGGTGTCTTGCTGGGGTGTATTTCCCGGTAAACGATGGAAATCTGCAAATGGTATCTGTCGTTGTCCTTGGGGACTTGCTACTTCCACCACCGCATCCAATGCAGCCAAGGCAACACACATATCTGAGGGGTGGACTGCTACACAATCCTCGCTAGCACCAAGGATGGCATGGTTGCGGTTAATGCCTGTAATTGCGGGGCAGCCTGTGCCTGGTTGCCGTTTATTACAAGGAAAAGCAGTATCGTAATAATAAGGACAACGGGTACGTTGCAGGAGGTTTCCCCCTACCGTCGCCATGTTGCGAATTTGCTGAGAAGCACCAGAAAGAATTGCCCTGGCTAACAGGGGGTAGTTGTGGCGAATGTAACTATTGTCTGCCACGGCGGTATTACTAACTAAAGCTCCCAGACGTAGACTACCATCAGCCATGTCTTCAATCCCTTGCATCTGCAACCGAGAGATATCAATCAGTTGGGATGGCTGATCTAAGAATACTTTTAGACGGTCAACTAAATTCGTCCCCCCAGCAATAAACTGGGAATTTTCGTCAGCATCTGCCTGGTTTACCGCATCTGACAAGGAAGTGGCACGGGTATAAGTAAAGTTATTCATGATGCTTGATTATCCCCAGATTCACTGACCATCAACACTGCCGCAGGAGAGGGTGGTTGTTGTCCCATTACCTGCTGTACTGCTGCCACAATTCCATTGTAAGCACTGCACCGGCAGAGATTTCCACTCAGTCGTTCCTTAATTTCTATTTCCGAGAGTTCAGTTAATACAGGGGGGGTATCTAAATCTGGAGTCACCGCACTTACACAACCCCGTTTAACTTCCTCTACCAAAGCCACAGCAGCGCAAATTTGCCCTGGAGTACAATAGCCGCACTGGAAGCCATCATTATTAATAAATGCCTCCTGCACCGGATGCAGAGTATCTCCCGTTGCCAAGCCTTCAATGGTAACAATCTCCTTACCTTCATGCATTACCGCTAAAGTCAGACAGGAGTAAACACGTTGACCATCAATTAAAACAGTACAAGCTCCACACTGACCATGATCGCACCCCTTTTTGCTACCTCCCTTACCCAAATATTCACGGAGGGCATCTAAGAGTGTTACACGGGGTTCAATGGTGAGGGTGTGCTGTTCACCATTTACGGTAAGAGTCACATTCATCTGGGCTTCCCCTCCTTGTATAGCACTCTTACAAAGTCGTCACACAGGCGCAATTGTACCACTATATACTTCCACAATCTTGCCAATTTCAAAATATATCAAGTCCTAAATCCTGGGTGAGCAACAATATCCCCGACTTCTCCAAGAAGTCGGGGATCTGAGTCTCGAAATTCAAGGGCAGTGATGGAATTTCTATCGGATTTAAAGATGTCAACTACTAAGCTACAGCAAAACCTGTATGCTGCCGTACTCTGGGATGGCGAAAACCAAGTACTATATCTTCTTTGGGAACACCTGCTTCTATTAAATCACTCACTACACCTTCTTCAGTATCGTCATATTGAATCCAGATTTTGTTAGCAATTAAACTAATGTGAATAGGTGTGGCATGGAGGTATTTGTCACCACTCCAGCCAATATCTAAAACTAAATACTGCCCTCGCTGATCATCAAATATAACTTGAGAGTCGTAACCATCGGGTAAAGCAGCGCGATAGTCGGCATGGCTTTTGAGGATATTTTTGATGATATCTGGGTATTTTAATCGGGTATCCATTCCACAATCACCTCATTTTCATCATCAATGTTCAATCGGCACATCAATTCTATTTCGTGCCACACAAATATTATTTTTGATGATGTAACATTCTACAAAATGTGGTCCATGAAAATCGCTTGACTCGATTCGTTCATGATTTCCACTATCATTTAAAATTTGTCCTCTAATTTGATTTCTTTTTATTGCTTCGTTTCCAACATTACGAATTTTCCATTTGATTTTAAATGGCTTTTTTACATTGCAGTCAGCAATATAAAATTTCAATTTTTTATCCCTGAATAAAGGTAATTTTTTAAATAACATTTGCCTCAATAAATGAGTTCTAAAGCCTTGTTGTGAAACTGAACAATCTATCTTCAACTGATATTGAATATTAACCAGATGATAATCCTCAATAAATTCTTCAGAATCAAAGGGAAATCTGTCCTTGCCAAAATGACGCTGCCAAGCTTGACAAGCATCCGCTTGTCTTGTCTGCTCATGCAAGGCTTCCTCAGCAGATTTAATGAAACTGTTAAGCTGCCCTAAAAAGTAATCCTTGTTAGTTTTGCTGTAATCTTCTAGTAGGTTTTCATAAGCAGGGGTTGTCGGGCGATAGCATACAAAACTCATTTCTAAGCTACTCTTGATCTTGAGTAGAGTTTTATAAAGAGCTACGTCATCTCGTTTATGAAAAACAATATTATTAGCCGCTAAAATTGAGAAAATAAATCCACTGGGGAAATTACCTGTCCTGTAATCACTCCAGGCTTTTAAATAACGAACAATTCGTTTTAGTTGACCCTCATCATCAGCTTTGCCATTAAACCATTTGATGAATTCTCTAGGATCGCTTTTAATCCACCCTTTACCCTTATGAGCTAGATATGGAGTTTGCCCTTCAATTATGTAGTAAATGGGCAGATCAAGATGATATCCCTTAGCATAGAAAAGTCTGACACAGGTTTGCTTATCAATAGGTTTTTGTTTAGTATGCCCATCTACAGCTTCCCAAATCCATTGGTGGAATGTGCTGACCTTCTGAAGTGGTTCTGCTTCTACTTTGAAATAGATACCATCATCAATGTCAAACTCTCCATCACCGGGCTCGATGATAGTATTCATCATGAATGAACCCTGCCCATGAAACTTTGGGGATAAGCCATTCTGCTTATCTTGAAAGTATCGCCTGATTATGTCACGAACAGCCTTACGAGATTTACGTAATGAATCTTTTCCCTTAGAGTTTAAGACAATAAAAGTGTTAAATTCCAGGAACAATTTATCACAGTTTGCCACTTACTCACCTGATAATATATATTGTTTACGTTTTTGGAAAAACTCAGCAATTTCTGGTTTCCTTCCCCAAAACAACGCCTGATCTTTGCCCATCTGCGACATTAATTGCAATGCCTCACTGGAAGTGTTATCGAGGTTAATAATTTGTGCCTGTTGTGGAGATAAAGGAGCTCCAGGAATACGAACATAATCAAAAGGGGAATCACAGTAGTTTGCTAGAGTGTCCACAAAGTAACTCGTAACATAAGCTTGCCCCTCAAAAAATGTAGCGATCAGATCCTTGTTCCAGTCAAGAACCGAACGGTGATGTTTAGTAACAAAACGCCTTCCAGGATTTGGCTCCAGAGAACCAATAGACATCACCATTAACTTCTGAAATCTTTTTCCATTGCCAACGAAGTACCGGAGTGCCTCCACTACGCCAACTAAAGTTGGATTGTTGGCATAAACTCCTCCATCAATAAACTGTTTGCGATCATAAGTATCGATGCTAACAATAGGTAGGTAAGCAGGTGCTGCACTCGTTGCAAGAGCTATGTCAACATACGGTGTTTTGCTATCCCTACGTAAATTGCCTTCATTATGGTCATACTTAAAAATGAATGGTCTACCATCAGTTAAAGAAAATGCAGGGATACATAACAAACAGCGAGAGTCTGCAAGGGTTCTGTCTCCAAATATTTCTTCCAATGCTCTCCTCAATTCACTGTTATCATACTTGCTTCCTAGAAGAAGCTGTTTAAGCAAACTGAAAAAAGTATTTCGCTGTGGAAAAATTTGTTTGCCTCGCCTGTAATATAAGTTGCTGATTAGTCCTACAGGGATATTTAAGGACAACCCCAGTGCAATCAAGCCTCCCGTTGAAGTGCCACAAATCAAGTCAAAATAATCAGCGATATGACAATTAAATCTATCTTCAAAATGTTCTAAAATTCTAGCTGAATACAGCCCTTTAATCCCCCCTCCATCTATTGATAGAACTTTAAATGTTTGTGACTCTGAAGCAGAGTGAACCATATCTGGGCTGTTACTTGTCTACATGGAATAACTGACATATAATGTATAGTCTTAGACTTTAACACTACATCGTGATATTCATTAAATTTTAGCGATTATTTTCAGTATGCGTGTAGCAATTAAATAGTAGAGATAACCGTACATGATTTATATTTTCAAGCCACATCTACACTATCTATCAACTGCGTTTCCTGCAAAAAAGATAAAACCGCTTCATTCACTGCCTCTGAAGCACCCAAGGAAGCATCATGACGACATTCCGGTAAAATTTTTAATTGGGAATTAGGCAGATGTTGGTGCAATTTCTTGCCATGATGGGCAGGAAACCAACTATCATGTTCGCTTCAGGCTCTGATTCGATCAATAATCTTGTGGTGCAAGATGTGAAAAACGAAAAAATGAGGTTTTTAATCAGATTTGAGTCAGCAACAAAACCTAATAAAACGGAAAATTATCCTTATCATTCTCAGGCGATCGCTATCTATTAATCAAATCTAAAAATTGATAGTTTGGTTATTTTGTCAATATATCCAAAGGTAGAAAATAATCTACGTGAGAATGATCGTCATGGTAAAAAGGAGGGAGGATAAATAGGACTTTTGGGTAATATGATGATCGTATTTTTAATCCTGATAATGATGGTTTAACTAAAGTTAACCATGTGAAAAATATGTTGCAAAGGCTTATATATCAAAAGATTCTGCTTGAGCAATCCAGTTTTAATGGATGCTTGGAATGCAGTCAACAATTTTATACAGGTTTTGTCTTAACTTCGTGCCATTCCGCTATAACACCAGAAGAATTTACCGAAAATATGAAAAAATGCTTTATGGGGTTTAGCGCAAAACCCATCGGCTTTAGCCGTGGGAGTGTCAAAGATTGATTATTGGATGACAGTTATGACAAAAGTGCTGATTATTGGTGCAGGCGGAGTGGGCAATGTGGTTACCCAAAAATGTGCTCAAGTAAGAGAAGTATTCTCCCAAATTTGCCTAGCGAGTAGAACTAAAGATAAATGTGATGCGATCGCTTCTTCCATTGCTCATCCATCCTTAACCACAGCTCAAGTCGATGCAGATCAAGTTAAAGAAATGGTTGCACTCATTAATGATTTTCAACCTGACATAGTTATCAATGTAGCCCTTCCCTATCAAGATTTGCCGATTATGGATGCTTGTCTGGAAACGGGGGTGAATTACCTCGATACGGCTAACTACGAACCTCCTGATCAAGCAAAATTTGAATATAAATGGCAGTGGGATTATCACGAACGGTACAAACAAGCTGGGATTATGGCTGTACTCGGATGCGGATTCGATCCCGGAGTAACAGGGGTATTTACAGCCCATGCACTGAAGCATCACTTCGATGAGATTCATTACCTGGATATCGTTGATTGCAACGCCGGGGATCATGGTCATCCTTTTGCTACTAACTTTAATCCTGAGATTAATATTAGAGAGATTACCCAAAAAGGAAAATACTATGAAAACTCCAACTGGGTAGAGGTTGATCCGTTCTCGGTGCATCGCCCAATCAACTATCCAGAGATTGGAGAAAGAGAATCATACCTCTTGTATCATGAAGAACTTGAATCCCTTGTAAAGCATATTCCCACAATTAAACAGGCTCGCTTCTGGATGACTTTCTCAGAAAGTTATTTGACACACCTGCGAGTCCTTCAGAACGTAGGATTAACTAGTATTGAGCCGATTGAATATGAAGGGCATCAAATAGTCCCCTTACAATTTCTGAAAGCCGTCCTACCTATACCTTCTTCACTTGGCGAGAACTATGAAGGAAAAACATCCATTGGGTGCCATATTCGAGGGGTAAAAGACGGAAAACCAAAAACATACTACATCTATAATAACTGTAATCATGCAGAAGCTTATCAAGAAGTAGGCGGACAAGCTGTTGCCTATACCACAGGAGTACCTGCAATGCTTGGTGCTTTACTAGTTGTAACTGGTAAATGGAAAGGAGAGGGAGTCTTTAATGTGGAACAACTCGACCCCGATCCTTTCTTGGAAAAACTGGGAACATATGGGTTACCGTGGCATGAATTAATTAACAACTCACAAGAGTTTACAGATTCGTGAGCCAGATGATTGATTATTCTCAAATACCCTCTCCTTGCTATGTGCTTGAAGAGGAAAAGCTGATTCAGAATCTTGAGCTAATCGACGACATTCAGAAACGGGCAGGGATTACCGTCATTCTTGCTCTGAAGGGGTTTGCCATGTTCAGTGTTTTTCCTATCGTCAAAAAATACTTACAAGGCACTACTGCAAGCTCTCTGTTTGAAGCAAGGCTAGGGCGAGAAGAGTTTGGAGGAGAACTACATCTCTACTGTCCTGTATATCAGGAAAACGAATTCCCCGATTTAATTAAAGGGGCAACGCATATCTCTTTTAACTCCCTAAACCAATGGGAAAAATTTAAACAAAAAACTCTCTCTGCCCAGATATCACCAGGTTTACGCATTAATCCAGAGTATTCTCCTGTGGAACAGGAAATCTATAATCCCTCTTCTCCTCTATCTCGTCTAGGAATACGCGCTGAAACATTAGGTGATAAGTTACCGGAGGGCATTGAAGGGTTGCATTGCCACAATTTATGTGAAAGCAACTCACACGCCTTAGCACGTACTTTAGAACAGATTGAAAGGCTCTTTGGACATCACTTGATCCATATCAAGTGGCTTAATTTAGGGGGAGGACATCTCATGACTTCTAAGGATTATGACATCGAACACCTGATCCAAGTAATGAATGACTTCAAAGCCCGTTATCCCCATTTGGATATTTATCTGGAGCCTGGATCCGCAGTAGCATGGGAAACTGGAATGCTTCGGTCAACTGTTCTCGATCTGATTGAAACTTCTGGGCCTACCATTGCTATGCTTGATGTCTCATTTACAGCTCATATGCCTGATTGTTTGGAAATGCCTTATAAACCCCGCATTCGAGGTGCCAGAGATCCGCAACATCAAGAGTCCACATACCGGATGGGAGGTATTACCTGCCTTGCAGGAGATATTATGGGAATGGGAGATTACTACTTTGAAACTCCTTTGCAGATTGGTGACACGATTCTATTTGAAGATATGATTCACTATACAATGGTGAAGACTTCCATGTTTAATGGAATAAAACATCCCGCAATTGGCATTATCCACACCGATGGTAGCTTTAATTTGATTAGAGAATTTGACTACGAGGATTATAAGGGTCGATTATCTTAGGGCTTGCTGAAAAAGTCTTTTGGCAAGGGTAGGGAACAGGGAATAGGGAACAGTTTCACCCCTATTGTTGACAATTTTTTGGACTCTAATAAATTGGAGATGCAAGGTTTTTAAGCTTGCTCTCTCTGGCACATTTAATTCAGATGCTATTTTCTTTTCTGCTATTCGAGTTCTATTTAACTCTTCGTGTACTAGTGCGCGTAACATGGAATCTATCTATGGTCACAAGGGCGTTTGGGCAAATCTTCTCAACTAAACATTTATAGTTTCCTGTCATATCAATACTAACTTCTTCTATTCGTTCTAAAGTTGATTCACCCCACTTTCTCATTGTCTTTTCGATTTCAATTTGTTTTCTTTCTTTTACTAACCCTATTAATTTTCCTGAATCGATATCTACTAGTACAACAAGAAACTTACCTTGTCCCTAAAAAGGGCTGATTTCATAAATTATTCTTTATAGTACTAAAATACTATTAATTAGCGATCGCTCGTGTCGAAGTGGCTTCGGTGCAGGGTAGGTGCAAAGATGTCTGCAAAACGTTTATTGAAACGAATCAAACGGACATCATGTTTTCTATATTTATCTGACGGATTTGAGAGGCGATCGCGATCTATTAGTCAAATCTATCAAATTAGAACTTAGTTATTTTGTCAATATATCTAAAGGTAGAAAACAATCTATGTGAGAACAATTGTCATGGGAAAAAGGAGGGAGGATAAATAGAAGTTTTGGGTAATAGATGATCGTATTTTTAATCCTGATAATGATGCTTTAACTAAAGTTAACCATCTGAAAAATATGTCGCAAAGGCTTGTATATCAAAAGGTTCTGCTTGAGCGATTCAGTTGAAATGGATGCTGGGAATGCAGTCAACATTTTTATACAATATAATTAATAATCTAGATAAAATTTATTCTTGTTTATCCGTAAAAAACTAATCATTTAGTGTAAACAAAAAAGAAGCCTCACATCTGAGAGGATGGCATGGGGCTTGATACTTTAATACTTTTTCTTTACGAATTTTTTCAAAGATTATGGTTACTAATTTAGAAGTCTCCGTCACTCCCACGAGTGAACAAATCGATCGCACTACCCAACGCATCGACAATTATATCCGCAGTGTGGAGAGTAACCCAAATTTTCGCCCAGGTTCGACTCCTTACTACGGTTTTCACGAACCAGGGAAAGCAATACGGGGAACGGTGCTGATATTTCACGGTTTTAGTGCCAAACCCCCACAAATGTCCCTACTTTCCGATTATTTGTTTGCCAATGGCTTCAATTACTATCAAGCCAATTTAGCAAGACATACCCTAAAACCACCGGTAAAATATTGGTGTCAAGTGGATTTAAAACCAGAAATATATAATCCTTTGCGGGAGAAAGTCCAGAAAGACAAGGTTTTAAAAGATTTTATTGCCTCTATACCTGCCGATCCTGCTAAATTCCAACGTCCTCCCCTGCCACAGATAATTAATTTGATTTCCCGGATGTTCTTCATTGAACCCCGTTTGCTGGATATTATCCCTGCGATTGAACGGGACGACGATCCCGATTTTGATCGCTATTTTATCTCCAACCACATGGATTATCTGACCGATGCCCGTCAAAGACTGGCAGAATTGGATGATATGCCGGGTCCAATTTATCTAATCGGGTTATCGGTAGGAGGTGCCATTGCCTTGGGATTGGCTGCTGACAGGAGCGATAGAGTAGGGAAGGTAGTTGCCTATACTCCACTGTTGAAGCTGTATGACCCAATGGTAGAGCGCTATATTAACTTGGCGGGACCTTTGGATATGTATGAAAAAAGCTGGAGTCCGGGGGAAAGTTTTCCCGTTGGAGCGCTGACAGCAGCAGCAAAATACGGTGCTTTCGTTCGCCAACCCCAAAATATCAAGGCATTAAAAAAGGTGCCTACATTAATGGTACTAACGGAAAACGAAGATGCAGCCAGTATTCCCACCAACCAGGATGTTTTTCAGAAAATAGGTGGAGAAAATAACGGTCATCTCTTGTATCTGTATCCCGCGAGTGATTTAGTACCCCATCCCTTGGCAGAACCAAATGTCGTCAGCCAGGGAATGACAAATCGATTTTGGCAGAGTTTGTATCAGGAAACCTATCGATTTTTGGTCACGGGAAATATCAATCCGGGGAATATGAGTAATGTTGAACAAGACCCCAATTTACCCCAAGTTGCGGGATTGAATTGACATACTCCCACGAATAGAATCTGTATGGCAGCTTTGCTGGAAGCAGTCCTGATGAAAAACCTCACCCTCGCTTTTTGCTACGCAAAAATCTTTCCCTCTCCTTATTAAGGAGAGGGATGTCCGTCAGGACAGGGTGAGGTTACTTACAAGTCAGCAAGCCCTAATTAAATGTAGGTTGGGTAGAACGAAGTGTAGACGCGCAGCGGCTTCTCGCAGAGTAACCCAACATAATCAGCCTTTTGTTGGGTTTCGTTCCTCAACCCAACCTACAACGAGCGATTTTATTATAAGTCATCATCCGGACTTGATATAACTTCATGTTTAAAACCCCTGTTTTTCTTGGTTTGGTTTAGCAAACCAATATCTGGATAAATAATGCTTTTATCGGTATTCCCAATGTTAAGAAATAATTCGCCAACAGGGTCGAGAACCACTGTTTTTTGTCCAAAGTCCAAAATTCAGCAACGCCAGAAATTTGGTCTATTGACATATCAGCTATGCCATGCTTTCCAAAACATATAAGCCGATAGAATTGCTAGGAGAATACGGAAGGTAATACTAACTGTTTTATCTGGTAATTTAGGTAAGAAACGGGTACTCACTTGCGCCCCCAATAACCCTCCAAAACCAAGAATTAAACCCTCTGCAAATAGTATATTTCCCCGTAGAGCATGACCAACACTAGCAGAAATGCTAATAATCACAATTACACCCAAACTAGTTTGAATTGCAACTTTGATAGGTTCCTTCAGCAATACCATTTGTAGTGGCACCATAATAATGCCACCACCCACACCAAATAAACCTGCTAGTATTCCTGCGGCTCCACCAGTAATAATGCGAGCAATGTTGGGATCTACGGTTGGTTGTTGATTGTACGCGTCTGTTTCTGTGAGTATTAGACGTTTGCGCCACGCCACTAACAAAATATTCAGTAATAACAACAAACCAAAAGTAATAAGTAAGACCTTTGATGAGAATATATTTGCCAAATAAACCCCTATTTGGGTTGTAAATACCGCTGGTAATCCTAGCAAAATCACCCGTTGGAAATTAATAAACCCCATGCGCCAATTTTGGATAGTACCAGAAGTAGCTGTAATTACAATCGCTAGACTACTGGTAGCAACTGCTTGCACTGGTGCATATCCCAAGGCTATTTGCATGGGTACTAATACCGTACCACCTCCAACTCCTAAAAATCCAGCCATAAAACCGGCAAATAAGCCACCAAATATGAGAAATAGCCAATTGGTCATAGGATTTTAGATTACTCAGTTGACGGTTGACGGTTGACAGTTGACGGTTGACGGTTGACGGTTGACGGTTCAAAACAAGAGCGTACCTTCAGGCAAGATGGATTTGGCAAGCATTCCATGAACACCCTTTTGGGGACTGTTGACAACTTGAGTAATGTGGAAGTTCACTGCTAAACTACATAATACGTAAGCATCTTCAGCAGATAATTGGGCGAACTTGACCAAAAAAGCGATCGCATTTGACAAAGCCATTTCTAAAGCTGCATCTAAAGTGTCACCAAACCCCATTGTGATGATATCAGTTGGGGTTTCAGCAATTGGTGTTGTCAGTTGCAAATCTGGGCGTAGGGTAAGCTCAATGGTGCCATTCATAGAAGTTTCAATGGCTGTTACATTAACTTCCCCATCCCCTTGGGCTGCGTGTCCATCACCAATGGAAAATAATGCACCAGGAACAAATACGGGTAGAAATATTCTAGAACCCGCTTGTAAATGACGATTATCGATATTGCCACCATAACATCCAGGGGGAACAGAAGAGCGATCGCTCTGGGAAGTAGCCACGCCCAGAATCCCAAAAAATGGTTTCAAAGGAATCTTAATACCGCTACCCGTGGGAAATTCTGCAATTTGATTTTCTAAATCTAAGGGTATAAACCTCAAAGCTGGTTGGGTAAACTGATGGGGTAATGCTCCCCAACCCGAACGAATGGCATTAAAACCTACGGGTAAACTAGGGGTAATAGTCTCTAATTTAACTTCCAATACATCTCCTGGTTTTGCTCCCCGGACATAAATTGGCCCTGTGAGTAAATGGGGCCCTCCTGCAACTTTCCTTGCCGATGGTAGGTTTTGGCAAATATCCATCAGTACTGGAGTCAGAAACTCTGGTGGTGCTTGTTCGTACACATAGTAACCAGTGTAAGTTTCCACATCTACCCTATCCCCAGAATCTATTGTCAATACTGGTGCTAATTCATGGGAAAATCCACCCACATGTACCGTTTCTTTACTGGCACGGAGAATATGATGAGTCATTTCAGTTATCAGTTATCAGTTATCAGTGTCCCCATCGATAAATCGAGGGGCTTGGGTAGGAAAAAAATTGTGGATGAAGAATGCAAAATGGGAAAATTTCTAAATTCTAAATTCTAAATTCGCTCATTCTAATCTCTACCTATATATAGCACTACGCAATTAGGGCGCGGACATTGTTGAATGCAGCAAACCTATGAACAGTAAACTTATTACTTATTACTTATTACTTATTACTTGCCCGTAGCACTATAAATAAAACACCCCAGCCTTTGACTGGGGAGAGGAGGATTTAGATTTTGCAGGATGTTGCCTTGGAAAGCAGTAGTTTCTATAGAATATTCACTTTGATAATGGAAAGGTTGCCAAAATGGCAATAATTCTCAAACTTTACTTTTTTGTTGTCCCTCCTTCCCTCCAAGGCGGGGAAACCCAGGCGGGGAAACCTGGGCGGGGTTTCCCCGCCCCTACTCCATCACTCCATCACTCCTTCCCTCCTCTTCCTATCACCATTCCTAGTTTTAATAGTTAAAATAAAAAGCGCCAGGGAATACGGTGCTAAAGCTGGCGCTTGTTGTGTGTTCTTTTGTGGAAGCACCATTGTAAGCAAAGAGTTGATAGAGCGGTAGGGGGTTAAGACCCCTCATGGTTTAACCCCTAGCCATAACATCAACATACCACTACTCAGAAGTCATTTCAGTTATCAGTTATCAGTTATCAGTTAGCCTCCTGCTCCCTCCGGGAGAGCTGCGCTAACGGAAGAGCTACGCTAACAGTTACCCCATCGATGAATCGAAGGACCAATGAGAACAAGGAAAACATTTTTGACTCTCCACGGATAAATCCGGGGGCTTGTATCCAGTTTATTTTTCGGTCAAAAGTCAAAAGTCAAATTTTTAACCAACCTTGGGGGGTTGAATTCCCCTGCTTCTATAAGCAGTGCATTTTGCGTCTGGGTGAAGTACCTACAGTGACGCTATGCCTTACGGCAGGCTCCGCCAACGCGTACACAGTAGGCTTCCCGTCTCACCCGCCGCCGCCTCATTAAACCCGTGTTTAATTTGGTCTTACACAGCGTCTCTGGTCTT
>JASJDS010000303.1 GCA_030065055.1 Calothrix sp. MO_192.B10 | reverse complement strand
TGCCGGGGAACCCCTTCGGGTTACGCGCTCCGCGCACGCTATGCGAGCGCCAGTTGCCTGCGGAGGGAAACCCTCCCGCAGCACTGGACTCACCGTCCACCGCAGTGGCTTACCGCCCAACGCACTGGCTCGTCTTTGCGCGAACTTAATTCATATATATTAATTAATGCCAGCAGATTTGCTATGAGAATCAGATAGCTTAATAGATGGCAGCAGATTTACCATTAGCGTTACTATTAATATCAACAGGGTAAGATGTTAATCCCACTCCATTATGGGATGGAATAATATCATCTAAGAAATCTAAATGTTCCCCTGGTAATTGACGCAATTCTTCTGGTGTTCCTTGGATTTTTAAGCGTCCATTTTCTAACAATACAATCCAATCTGCCCGTTGGATAACTTTAGGACGGTGACTAATCATAATCGTAGTTTTACCTTGACGATAGTATAAAAGTCTATCCAGTACTTGGGCTTCGCTCACCGGGTCAAGAGCACCCGTAGATTCATCTAAAACTAGTATAGGTGGGTCTGTAACTATTGCCCTAGCTATGGCTAACCTTTGCCTTTGTCCACCAGAAAGATTGGCACCAAATTCTCCTAATACAGTTTGATATTTATCCGGTAGTTTGCTGATAAATTCATCTGCACCAGCAATTTGACAAGCTTTCACAATATCTTCAAAACTAATTTGAGGATAGCTAAAATTGAAATTTTCAATAATAGAACGGCTCCAAAAATGGGGTTCTTGAGGTACTAATACCACTTGCTGTCGCAGACATTCTAAAGACAAGTCTTGTTGATTGTATAAATCATAACGAATATTACCTGACTGGGTTTTATATAAACCAGCAATCAGTTTCGCCAGGGTACTTTTACCACAGCCAGATTTACCAATTAAAGCAATTACTTGACCCCCAGGAATAGTTAAGGAAAAATCTTGCAGCAAGTCAACTCTACCTGCGTGGTGGAAGTTAAGTTCAGTACAGGTTATATCTGCATTACCAGGAACTTGCGCCCAAGGCTTTTTAAAATCATTTTCGTCTTCTGGGGTAGCATCAATAACTTCCGTGAGACGTTGAATGACTATCTGGGCAGTAATAAACTCATCAACTAAGCCAATCACAGCACCCAGGAAACCCAGAAAGTTACCACTCATGCCGTTATATGCGATTAATTGACCAATTGTTAAGGTGCGATTAATTACTAAGTAACTACCCATCCACAGAATGCCAATACTAATGAATGTGGAAAAAATACCCGTAATTGTGCTGCTATAAAGTCCCAGCTTCATCATCCCCCAGCCTAAATTAGCAAGACGACCATAATTCCCTTGATATTCTTGCCATGCTTGGGGTGTGGCTTGGGTAGTTTTTAATACTTGAACACCGCGAAAAGTTTCCACCAGAAAGCCTTGGTTTTCTGTACCAGAAACAATTATATTGCGGGTTTTCTGGCGCATTGCGGGTAGGAACAGCAAGTTAACACCCGTAATAATGATAAAGGCGACGATGGAAGCCAGAGTTAGTGTCCAACTGTAAAACAGCATAAAGCCCAAGGACACTACAGCAATAAAAAATTGGCTGGGTAAACCCAGGACTATTTGGGAAACTAAATTATTAATGGCATCCACATCAGCAATACGGCTGACTACTTCCCCACTGCGCCGTCCTTCAAAGTAAGATAGGGGTAAGTGCAGCAGTTTACGCCCGTATTCTAAGATTAGCCCCAATTGCAATCTTTGACCGAAGTGACCAATCAGGTGAGACTGTACTAAGCCAATGGCACTGCTAATCAGGTTCATGGCAATCACGCCAATTGCCACGGTGGTTAGTAGTTGGGTGTCTCCCCGCACTAACACATCATCGGTTAGTAGTTGCATCATAAAGGGAGATGCCAGGGAAAGCAAGCCAATGGCGATATTAATAGCGATCGCTTGGGCAATAATAGAACGATAGGGCCAGACCCGTTGGATGTATCTTCCTAGACCGCCAATTTTATCTGATTCTTGTTGATAAAAACGACTGTCATCGGCGGTCAGTAACAACATCACCCCATTCCCCCAACCCGTCATTAACTCTTTGCGGGTGAGGTAACGGATACCAACACCGGGGTCGGCAATTACGTATTTTTTCCCTTTCTGCCCATATAATACTACCCAGTGGTAGCCTTTCCAGTGGATAATCGCTGGTAAGGGGGCTTGGTGCAATTGGTCGAGTATTTGCGGGCTGGCTTTAACTTGACGGGTATTGAATCCCAGGGCTTCTGCACCCCGGTTTAAACCCAACAGGGTGGTTCCCCTAGACCCTGTGCCTACAGCTTCCCGGACGCGGTTAAGGGTAAAGGTGCGTCCATAGTATTTGGCAATAGTGGCAAGGCAGGCAGCACCGCAGTCTTCTTCAGAGTGTTGTTGGACAATTGGGTATTTCATCTTCAGGACGAATGGTAGGGGAGAAAGCACAGTCGGGGCTTTTGCCCCGACTTGATAGAGTGTTCACCCTATGTGAACGGGTGCATCTTCTGTATGTCTAAGAGGCAGGATTCAGCTGGCATTCTAGACCTTCTTCATCAAACTACTTCGTAGTTCAGAGCGTATGTAGATCCGCTCCCCCATGCAAAACCTGTTAACCTTCTTCCTGTTGGTTTGCTGACAGTAAAACCACCCATGAAGTCATCCTTTCCAGGATCGCGATCGAAAAGTTGGATACTTGCAGAGCGATTGAAATCTACGAATTTGTTAATAGAGCGTGTTTGTCCTGACTTCATTTTCTTGACTCCCCACACAGTTCTGCCATTGACACGAATATAGGTGTCGTCCCTGTTGAGTCGTCCCCAGTCTGCATTAGCCTTGAGAGCCTTAATCCAATACAATTTGAGCGTTAAGCCTCCCTCAATGACAGCTGCTTCTTCGGAAGTTAATTCAGTGAACAGTTGTTCTTCATCAACAAAAGAAAGGTCAGAGTTGGAAGTTGTTTTTTCTTTATTTAGCATGATTTTTTTCCTCGATTGAAATTGATTTAAGAACAATTCAATGGACTCAAGTTACCTAAAACAGATTTTTGATTTCAGGTTTAGTATTTCTGAGCTAAGGAATGCTCGAAAAGGCTAATTTAAGCATTGCAGCCCTCACTGATTCCTTGGCTCAACAACGAATAGGAACTGGATGCGATGATCGCCAACAAAGAGTGAAATTCAAGATTAACCTCGATCGCTGGCCTGTTATGAGGTAATAATTAAATACCCGATCCAGAAATATTTGGATAAATTTTGATTCACCTGATTTGCACCTTTTTTGTAGTACTTAATAGGTGAATATTTCAAAGTTTTCAAGAATACTGTTTAGGCAGTGACACTATAGATTACGCTATAAATAGAGCCATTTCCCCTCACAACCGCTGTTCTTTTACCTTTTGTGGGAGTATTTCTAACAGTAAAACCGCCTAGAAAATCGTCGCTATCAAACTTGTCGGCATCAAAAAGGTTAATTATTGCAGCCCTACTGAACTGCACCCCAGTCTTTTTCACTGTGTTGAAGGACGATTGGGTATTTCATATTCTGCTGCAATGAGGGGGAGAAAATAATGTCGGGTCAAATGAGACCCGACTGGATTGAGCATTTCCCTTATTAGTTGAGAATTCTGAGCAGTTAGGTTGTTTTTTCGATTTGAACTTAAACAGGACAATGCAACCTCAGAAATTCAAAATCATAAATCAATTAGAGATTTATCTCAATCTATAAACGACCTACGTCATAGAGATCGATATCGTGTCGATAAGCAGTACGGGTGTTGCGTCTGAATTCATACTTACGTCCATTTAGCAAAGTGTATCTTTTGAGTTGGACTCCTGGTCGACCATAGTCATAGTCAAACTCAATGATTCCTCGCTTATCGGTAACCCAGAATGAAGTTTGTAGATTGTATGGGAATTGTGTTCTTACACCATCGACAGCGTATGGGTTAGTACCCTGGCTGTTGTTCCGAATCTTAAATACCTTGTATCTACCACCGCCATTCTCATATCGACCGCCACTGATTGTTTCAGCCGATTTCTCATTCAAATCCACAAACAAGTCTTGATTTGCGGAAGTATTTTTGAGCATTGTGTCAAGATTTGACATAATTTTTCTCCTTGATTTAAATTAAATGGTTCCTTTTGGAAATAAGCTTTGATTCCAGACAAGAAACTAAGCAATGAGGTAGTAATTAAATACCCTCTGCAAAGAGATTTAGATCAATTTTGATTTACCTGATTTGCACTTTTTGGTAGTACTCATTAGGTTAACCTCTCTGCATATCACTCTTTAGGACGGCTTTTATTTTTTATGCACTTAGCTGCTGAAAATTTTGGGAACAATCTGTAAAATCCTGATATTGCAAGGAATCAGCTCTCTGCTTTTGACCCCATAGTTCTATAATTGGAATGCAGGGTAATTTTCTACGGCGGCAAATATTCCATGCAACCTAGACATGGCATTGTGGAAATTTTTTCTACCTTCGTACAATTTGAGGTAGACCAATTTAGTGGTTGGGTAACTGACCCTAAATTGCGACGCAGTATGAAACAATGCCTGGAACACTCACCTACACAAGATTCAGATAGCTTCTGGGCACTGTACTGGTATAAAGTATGGGAAACTCAATCTAGTCCTGTTGCATTAGCACATATTTCCGCTTATCTCCAAGAAGCGTGCTATTGGACTGCAATCAAATTTGCTGTCAATTTTCCCACACAATTGTCTGTGGCTGACTGTTTTCAGATTGCGATCGCTCATCTTACCAAAATTCTCAACGCTTTTAATCCCCAATGCAGTTCCCATTTAAAAAGCTATGCAGAATTAGCTTTTAGGCGGATTATCAGGGATGAACTGCGCTTACATCGGGAAATAGATATTTGTTCAGACTGGGCTTTATTGCATAAAATCAGCCGTAAAAGGCTGGTGAAATCATTACGAAATATGGGTTTCAATACCCAAAGCATGGAAAGTTACCTTTTAGCTTGGGAATGCTTTCAGGAACTTTACACAGGTGATAATACCAAAATTCGCCAACTTACCAAACCAGATGCTGGAACTTGGGAGGCTATTACTAATCTTTACAATGCAGAACGTTTAAGTCGGTTGAGTTCACCTACTCCCGCAGCAAACCAGCAAACCATAGAAAATTGGCTATTATCTTCTGCAAAAGCGGCTCGTTCTTTCCTCTATCCTCAAATTGTTTCCGCAGACTCTCCCCTCAAAGAAGGTGGAGATGATAGTTTGTTAGATATATTGCCTGGGGATGTACAAGATGTACAAACTTCTTTACTCGCAGAAATAATTGAGCAAGAAGAAACTGCAAATCTACGAAATCACCAAGCTCAGTTAAACCAACTCTTACAGCAAGCAATAACCACACTAGATGCTGAGTCACAAAAACTACTGCAAGTCTACTACAGTCAACAACTCACTCAAAAGGAAATTGCTGCACAATTAGACATTCAACAATATACAGTTTCTCGCCGTCTTACTAGAATTAAAAAGTCATTATTACTGACTCTTACCCAGTGGAGTCAAAACACCCTGCATATTTCCCCTAAATCCGACCTAATAGATGCCATAAACACCAGCTTAGAGGAATGGCTCAAATTCCACTATAGCTATGGCAAGACAAATTAAAAGTCACGCATTCAAAAGTCACGCATTCAAAAGATTTTTACTGACTCTGGTTAAATTTTACGGAAATATTCTAACTATGGTTAACTTATTATGTTTAACTCACCTCCCCCATTCACCATTGATTCACACAACTTATACCTGGAAATTCCCCCATCTCCCCAGGTACTAAAACAACCATATTCAACACCTGGTGCTACTCAACGTGCTTGGATAAATCAACTTTGCCTGCAAGCATTTTTACCTTGGTTCAGAGAAGAAATGGACTCCAGTGCCAAGGTATACCCCAATACTGCTGCATTGCCGAGTTTTTGGGAAGTAGTTAATGGTACAGCAATTACTTTTGATATATCTCGCCTGATATTAATTCCTACCCTAGCAATGGATGGGGATGAGTTGCGGGTGCAGCAAGAGTGGGTAGATATTCCAGAGTGGGTTGCTGATTACTACATCGGAGTACAAGTAAATCCCGATGATGGTTGGATCAAGATTTTTGGGTACACAACCCATCATAATATGAAAATAAAAGGGGTTTATGATGTTGGAGACCGGACTTACAGCCTGGAAAATGAAGATTTAATCCCAGATATAAATGTGCTGTGGGTTACACGGCAACTTCATTATCTAGAAGCCTTGCGAGCAGAGATTACACCTTTAGCTTCTATTCACCAAATCCAAGCAGAAAACCTCTTAGAACGGTTAGGTAATCCCGATGTCAAGTTTCCCCGCTTGGTAGTTCCCTTTCCGCAGTGGGGTGTACTGATAGCTCATGGAGGTTGGCGCGAAAAATTATACGAACTACGTCAGGGTTTACCCATACAATGGTCAATTCGGCAATGGTTGCAGACAGGAGTAGGAAATTTAGCTCAACAGTGGGGATGGGGAAAAAGGGAATTCATTGTGGTGCCTGCGGGAATGCGGAGTAAAGAAGCTTTTGCAGGCTTGTCTCGCCAGTTGATAATTGCAGGTGATACATACGAGTTACGTATTTTTCCTACTGGCAATCCTGAAAATCAGATTTGGCGGTTTGAATTGCGGAGTGCAACCCGTGGTAGTCAAATTCCTGTGGGGTTTAAGTTACGATTGTTAACGGAAGATTTGCAACCGTTTGAAAATAATGAAGATACCGCCACAACTCCTGTAGATATGTTGTATTTGGAAGTTATCTTGCAGCCAGGAGAAGGTTTGGTTTGGGAAACAGAACCAGCTGCTGAAGACTATGACCGAGAAATTTTACGGTTTTAACATGTTCGGTTAAATACTTATAATTAAATGTAGGTTGGGTAGAACGAAGTGAAACCCAACAACAGGCTGATTGTGTTGGGTTACTCTACCCTAGGGCGTGTTTTCTTTCCTCATTCGTAGGTTGGGTAGAACAAAGTGAAACCCAACAGCGGCTTGGAGAAGAGTAACCCAACAAATCTCACGAAAAATGTTGGGTTTCGTTCCTCAAACGCCACTGACTATAACGGAGGGAACCTCCCTTCGGGTGAATCCTAAGCCCTTCGGGCACGGCAAAGCCGAACGGATACGCTGAGCGCAAAGCGTCCCGTGAGGGATACGCGAGCAACACTTTGCTTATGCCGGGGAACCCCTTCGGGTTGCGCCACTTGACGGCAGTTGCT
>JASJDS010000014.1 GCA_030065055.1 Calothrix sp. MO_192.B10 | reverse complement strand
TTTATATCGAACTGCAAATAACTGGTATATCAATGCAGACGCAAATGGTTCTGCAAACATCATTCGTAAAGTAAGCAGAACGTTAGGGTTGAGCCTTAACCGACTGTCTAGGGGCGTTTTGACTCGTCCCACTCGGATTAACCTCTGGGTGACAGCTAAGAAGAAACGGAGCGACGCGGTTTTAACCCCTCGCTCCCTAACCTCTTAGAATCCCCGTTGCTTTTAGCACGGGGAGAAGTCAAATCTGAGTTTAAGGTCTAAAAATCATCTACTTTTAAGTGAGGGGGAGGAAATGACACCAGACACATTGGACTCCTATAAACGGTACGGCGAATCTATCCTCCAGAAACTAGATTTAGTACCTCCAAATCCATCGAAACTAGAAGATTGGGTTCCTGCTAGCCTGGATGAGTGTCTAATCCAACTGAGGAAAGCTGCTCAGAAAACCTTTGAACTTGCTACTTCCCCAGTTAAAATAGGTATCATGGGGGAATTCAGTGCTGGTAAAACCTTACTTTTGGGTAGCTTGATTGGATATGCAGATGCTTTACCAGTAAGTGAAAATCCGACTACGGGTAATGTTACCGCCATCCACCTCATTCCCCAAAATGGGTTTCAAACCACTCGAATTGATCAGTTTACCGTCGAATATCTTTCCCACCAAGAAGTGCAAGAATGCTTGCAGTTTATGCTACGGGAAGCAAACCGGCGGACAACAGCAGTAGGACTGGCTGCGGTTCCTTTTAAGGAGCTTAATACATGGGATAATATCCTCAATTGGTGTGAGTCAACCTGGAACAGCAGTAATAATTTGGAACTACGTTATTTGCTGCGGGAATTGGTAATTTTCGTCCATGCTTATGTTGCTTATGGGGTGGCTATGTGCGGTCACCGTTTCCCCATAGATGCTACCACAGCCCATGAGGGATTGAAGCTAGCCGATATACCAATGGGGATTCAAACCCTTAGCTTTCAGGAATTACCCCAAGCTCCCATTCCCTTGGGGAAGACACCCCAGAATTTGCAGGTGCAGTTATTGCAAAAAAGCTTTCCCCTAATCCGACGGATAGATATTGATGTCAAAATATCCCAGAAAATTTGGAATCTTTCCACTGCTGGTGGTACTGCTGATTTTATTTTGCTAGATTTTCCTGGTTTAGGAGCAGCTAATTCCGGTGTGCGGGATACTTTTCTATCACTGCGGGAATTATCAGAAGTACAGACCATTCTCATCTTATTAAATGGGAAGTCTCCAGGGAGCGATCGCTCTAATAAAATCTTTACCATGATGCAGCAGCAAAGGCCTGGTCAAAATCTCAAAGACCTAATTTTGGTGGGTGTGGGTCGATTTAATCAACTTCCCTTAGAAAGTGAGGGGGGAGAAAGGGAACTGGATAAACTGATTAATGATGGTGCTAGTAATGGCTCCTTAACTGAAGAAAAAGTTTGCCAAAAGCTCAGGGTTCTCAATACTACCATTGACAACGCCTCAGCTTTTACCACCCAACCAGATCGCATAGTTTTGTTAGACCAACTCATGGGGTTAGCGGACTTAGCAAAACGTGACAGTACGGTGAAAGCAGGCTCTGACGAGTTTTTAGCGAATCTGGAATATCCCAATTATTTGCAGCAGTCCCAACGGATGCGTCAGAAGTGGGGGAGGCTAAGTGAAAGACTGTTAGAAACAGATCCCCGCAGCACCCTTGGGCAACAGCTGAAGTACTTTGCTCAAGATGGTGGTATTGGCAAACTGCGGGAATTGATTCAGAAACACGTAGCAACTCACGGTTTGCAGCAATTAGAATTAGACACTCGTCGAGCGGCAGATAATTTGGCTCAACAGCAAAATAATCTCAAACAAATATTAGCAATCATAGAAGAGCAAGGGATACCCACAGCAGAAAGTCAAACTTTAATTGACTTACGCACTACTATCGACAGCTTATATAAAATCTATAGAAGCTTCCAAAGAAATTTAGGTCAAGAACCACTCCAAGACCGTCGGGGAATTGCAGTTAGTGATGTGGTGAAAGACCAATTAACCTATACAATACTCAATTGGAACCAGTGGACTTTATTGTTTAACAAAACCAGCAATGGTACTATTTCCCTCACAAAATCTAAAGGAGCAGCCGGTAAATTATTTGCACAGAGTAATCGGGTTAATATCCCCACCAAGAGCGAAGATTTTTATCCGCCATTTGCCAAGACTATCACAGAATTGTCAGATTTTGCTCGCGATCGCATCCACCAAGCAGTGATTGATTTATTAACTAAATTGTCAACTCAACTAGCTTCAGAACGAGACTATTTAAAAGCAATTCTCAAGCCGGAAATGGAACAAAATATCAGAACCGAACTTGGTGATGAATCAGCCGATTTATTCTTTCAATTATTGCATGGGTATGACCCTAAACAATGGGCAGAGCCAATTATTGCAGAAATCAAGAATCAAGAGAAGGAAATTGAATCTGAACCCATATTTCCCCTAGCCCGTGCAAATGAGAAACACGACATGGGACAAATTTTTGATTGGTCACCAGACCGCGATCGCATTCAAACTAATCCGCAAAATGCTAATCATTTACTGTTAGTACTAAGATTACGAGATGAACTAAATACTATTGCCAGTCTTCATTTAGTTCAATATATCAGCGAAATAAATCAGCAAATCAATGATGAAATTTCCGGAATTTTAGAAATTATGATTTTTTGTTTGCAAAATATTTCTAGGCAAGAAGTATTACTGAAATATATTGCAGATGATAATGAGGAGGTTAATCAATCAATTCCCCCCTGGCTGCAAACCATGGCGGAAATTGCTTCCACTAAATAGCAATTTAAGAGTTAAGAATTAAGAGTTATCAACTATCCGTGCCATCAGTATCATCCATTTAATCAGTGTTCACCAGTTAATTGTTTGGCTATTAAAGCAAAAAATGGCAGTAAAAATCAAAATTGTATCTCAATTTAATCAGTGTTCAGAGTTAATTGTTAGGCTATTTAAAAAAAAATGGCGGTAAAAATTAAAGTTGTACCTCAATTTTCCTTGAAAAATCCAGAGAATGAACCTCTACTTCTGGAGTTACCGAAAATCCAAATTATTGCTGATGGGAATAACATCCCTCACATATACAGTATTATTTGTTCTGTGAGTGGAACACCAGCAGAATTAGCAACACAAATTGAAAACGCTTATCCTAAATTAATTTATAATAAATTAGAGCGTCTTACTTTTTCATGGGAATTAAAAGCAAATCCTTGTCAACTTAATCAACCTTTGACACAGCCAGTCAACTGTAATTTGCAGGTAAAAGTAGATTATTTTGATAGTGATGCTGAGGGAAATCCCATCCGGTCTGTACCCAAAAATATCAAGGCTGATTGTCATTTATCTTTTTCAGGTAATGATAGACATAAACCCCAAAAAGGATTTCCTGGTTGGTTAGCTTTAGATTTTGGGACCTCTAATTCCACGGTGACACTGTTCGATCCTATCGAAGTTCCAATTGCAGAAATCTTACCCAAAGAGCAAGAAATGCGATTGCGTAAACTCCTAGCATCATGGTTAAGTTCACCTGCTACTACTGCTTTACCTGATGTCAGCACTAGTGAGTGGTCAAAATTTATTAATGACATTAGCAGAACTCTGGAAATAGAACCGAGTCGGTTACATGAAGTTTTTGCAGGGGACAACCAACAAAGATTTCTAGAAGCTATTCGTCAAATCGAACTATGTTTAGTTAATAGTGAAAAATTCCGCAGAGCTGTTAGTAAAAAACTTTATCAGATATACCATGAAGTGTTCCGCGTACCTACCCTAGAGTCTCAAAATCTCATCCCAGTTATTCTCAACATTGATCGCCAGGATACAGAAATTCCCAGTGAATTAGAAATTGAAAGCCTGAATCCGTTAAAAGTGAAAATGGGCGAACAAGCAAGGGAAAATAGACAAAAAGCGATCGCCCAAGGGGAAAGTAGTTCTCTAAACAAAATTATTAGCAAGTTTCACCATTCACCCAAACGCTACTTTGGTCAACAGCGGGAATTCCCAGTTAGTGTCGATGGTAAAGAAGACAAAAAAATCACCGTCGATCAAATGATTCAAGCTGCTTGGGGACACTTAGTTGAGTTAACCGAAGACTACCGTCAAAAGGGCAAGCGCAAGTTCTCTGAAGGTGATTTTCACACAGCAGTGGTCACTTATCCAGCAGTAGCACCACCAATTGTGCGTAAGCAAGTGAAGGAACTGGTGGAACAACTTCCCGGTATTGAGGATGTGCAAACAGCTTACGACGAAGCCGTTTCTGTGGCAATATTTTTCCTCTGGCGAGAATTTGGTGGTAATCTCAACATTGGGATTGAGTCCTTTAAAACCCGTTGTCGTCCCCAGGGTCAAACATGGTCGCAAAATGTCCTAGTCTTAGATATTGGTGGGGGAACCACTGATATCGCTTTGATTAAACTCACCCTAGAAGATAAAACTCCTTCCTTTGCCAATGCTCAAGACCGGGGTTTGGGGGGACGCTATTATAAACTTACACCCAAACTATTAGGCTCTTCTGGTCACTTACAATTAGGTGGTGAATTAGTTACCCTACGTGTGTTTCGATTACTGAAAGTAGCGATCGCTGACTGCTTACTAACAGCGGTAACAAATGGTGATTTAGAAAGCGACAAACTAGAAGATTTACTGAGTGGAGGGTTGAGCGATCGCTTCCTAGAACAGGAAAAATTTAAACAGGGTTCCCTGTTGCAATGTCTAGACAAAGAAAACCCAGAAAGTGATATTGTAGCCTACAACGAGGCTCTTGATATTGCGGAAAAAGTATTACCTACCCGTTGGAAATCAGCTCCCCAACGCCTAAACACTTTTTATACACTCTGGGATTATGCAGAAAAGGCCAAACTCAAACTTGGACAAAAGCCACCCACAGATGGTTCTCCCTTGAATTTTACTCTCTGCGAACAAGAAATTTCCGAACTGCTTAAACAATGTGCGGTTAAATTTCAGAGTAAAAATCCTAGTAGTCTAACTATTACCCTAGACAACCAGCAATTTGAACGAGCAGCAACTTCAGCCATTAAAGAAGCTATCGGTATTGCTAAAGGACTGATGGAAAGTCGCCTGGGTTCTACCAATAACCACCAAGATAATGATGATCAACCAACAGAAAAAGTTGATTGGTTAATTTTATCAGGAAAAACTTGTAACCTCCACCTAGTACAGCAAGAGATTTACCAGGAATTTAGTCAGTCTAAATATTTCGTGTGGAATCAAGAGCGGATTACCTTTGTCCTCGAATTTACTAAGCTAGCCACCTCAGCAGGAGCATGTTATGCCGAGAGATTGCGTCAACTAAGATTTGACCCAGAAGAGTCTAAGGAATTGTTGCGTCAGGGAGCCAATCAGCTCGAAATTGATGTTAAAAACTTGTTCTATTATTTACCTTGCAACTTCAAACGAAAAACCCAAATCCAAGAATTATTAATATTCAAAGCCGGACAAGAACTTTATCAAATTTATCCCCGAGATACAGTAGCAAAAACTCGTACTCAATGGCTAGGCATACAATTGAGTAACATTATCTACCGTCAAGATTATGACCGGGGAAAACCTCGGCTTTGGGGTGATTTTAAAGGTGAAAAACTGTGGAAAGAACTCCAGAAATCAGAACCAAACTTGAATGAGTCTACCTTTCTTGACAAAATAAAAATCCAATTTGAGATTGATTCAGCACTGCAAATTAATGTTTTGCTGTGTCGAGAAAACCCCTATTATTTGATTAATGGTTCTGGCATTAATGTGGGAGAAACTATAGAAAAAATTGACCTCAGTGCAGAAAAAACAGCCCTATTTACGAATGATGGAAAATTGCAGTGGAATATTTGTACGGGAAAAACCGAAAAAGAATTAAATAATGGCGATATTGCCGTGAATGTCCTAGAATCAGCAACTGTAGATCGACCAAATGCCTATCATCCAGTATTTAAAGTTGACAATAGTAATGCTCAACCACTCCAAGAATTTTATTATGGCGGTGAGAGCAAACAGCAAGGATTTGGTTTAATCAGTGAACCCTTACCTCCCTTTCCTCAAAGTAACCAACATACCTTCTACGTTTATCATACAGATGAAAACAACACCAAAAAATGGATTAGAATTGGCGAGCTGAGAAAACCAGATGTAGTTACAGATTACCCTTGCCAATATCGGGTGACTCTAGATAACAAAGGTATTTTGCGGATGCACGCTGGAGAAGTACCCTATTGGGAATCAAGCGATCAAAAATGTCTCCATCAACCCGGATGCGTTTTTCGTACTGAGCTGGAGTTACAACCCAATGAAGTTGAGGCGGATCGCGACCCATTTTGTGGCATACATTAGACCTTTTTTGATTTTGGCAACATATTAAGTGAACCAAGGTAGGACTGGAGGCAATATTTATGCAGCACCTACGCCAGCTATTAGCAGTGGAGAACTCGGAGTTAGCTCGGTTACTCAAGTTTAGCTTGTGCGGGTTAGAAGTTTCCCTCAAGCAAGCTCAAGCAGAATTTCCCCAAGATCCTGGAATCGAAATATGCAATCAAGTGGTGCAAGATATCCATAGTCTTTTACAACCTCCCCTGCAACCACCGCCTCCTTCTAGGGAAACTAACCAAAACCAGAACCCAGTCCTACCACCCAAACCAGATGACTCTGGTAAAGATGTTCCACCAATCACATCGCCTTCTAGTATTTCCACTCACCCCACACCCACAAGTGGATTAAAATTGAACCGTTTGCAGTCAGATTTCAATTCTGACCCAGAAATAACTAAGTATTTGGGGGATTCCCCACTGCAAAGTCAGACAGATGCAGATTTATGGAATGAGATTCAACGCCAACTGCTACGGCTGCCAGAGACAATGGCTCAATTTTGGCGACAGAAGGCTTTAAATTATGCAGAGCAAGTAGGAGCCAAAAAGGATAAATCTAATCTTGTGCAACTTCCCTTTATTCAGGATGAAGATATTTACCCTGGATTGACTGGAAGTATACAAGCTACAGGATTGTGTTTGTCTACCAAAGCACCTTTAGAACCCGAATTTTACCAAGGGAATATATCTGAGGATTTGCGTTTACTGGCTTGTCTGGTGTCTATTTGTAAAAGGTTTATTGATATAGAACCAAATTTGCACCATGCCTTGAAGACAGTCGATCGCTTTGATGTGATATCCTTACACTCAAATGCAGAACAACGGAGTAAGTACATTGAAGCTCTCATAGATCGCTTCCAACGTACAAGAAAGGCTGAGGAAAATGGAGATATACTGTTAGTTCTTCATGCCTGGATTGACATAGATGAGGCAATAAACTCCTTAGTTTTTGTTCCACCAGCGGAACGTTACTCCTGGTGGGGGAACCTAAAACAAAAATCGCGACGCATCATACTTAGGGAAATGAAACAGAAGGCAAGTGAAACAGATCATGATGTGCGAATTCGCCAATTATCGGGACTTTATGCAGATGTCCATAGTTTATCCAAGGACGATCTTTCAATGAAATTTGGAGGTATTCCGGGGGAAGTGTTGGCGTGTCTGCGGCTTTATGCTCGAATCAACCAAGAAGAATTTCCAGGGAGAGTACTATACCGCTTATCACGTTAGGAGCCGTGTGAAGTACCTACAGTGACGCTATGCCTTACGGCAGGCTCCGCCAACGCGTACACAGTAGGCTTCCCGTCTCACCCGCCGCCGCCTGATTAAACCCGTGTTTAATTTGGTCTTACACAGCGTCTCTGGTCTTGCGACCTTTATCTCCTCAAGGGAGAACCCAGGCAGCCGCCCATCTTCCATAGGCAGTTTAATTTTTGTTCGTACAACATTCCTCGGATTTACTGCAATGGCATACCATCTAGAAATGTTCCTTCCCCGTTCGCGTAGCGTGCGCTCCGCGCATTCGGGCGATGTGTCTGCGGCAAGTCTTACTACTTTGAAGTTAGCCTTTCTGTTCCATGCAGTCGGGTGGGTCATCGACCATTTACATATTAACCCAAGTTGCTAGTTACGCGATCGCCAATTAATTAAGGGTCATAAAAGTAATAAAATCCCCTCCAGGAAGAAAAACGGAGGGGAATATGCTTAATGAAATTATTGTAGTATACGCTATTAACCAAAGTTGCGGGTTATCAAATTCGGGGCGTATCTTTATCATTGATTCAGGAACATATAGTAGAATGTCTGACCATTGAGTTTAAAAAAATCCGATACTATGCCTACCTTCCCTGTATGGTTAAGGCGATGGGGTCAGATGAAACGATTCCTAGCTTTATTTGCTGTCTGTTTATTCTTAGTTGTTAGTTGCGGTACTCGTCCCCAAACAACTACAACAACCACATCTCCTGGGGGGGATGGACGTATTACTATCGGTACCACAGGCAAACCCCGTACCTTCGATCCGGCGGATTCCTACGAATTGTCTTCCCTAGGAATTATATTCAATATGAGCGATCGCTTGTATGTATATGAACCAGGAACCACAGAAATTAAACCCCAACTGGCAACTGAGATGCCTAAAATTAGTCAGGATGGTTTAACTTATACTATCCCTTTACGTCAGGGCGTTGTGTTTCATGATGGTACGCCCTTTAATGCCAAAGCTATGGCATTTAGTATAGAACGGTTTATCAAAAATGGTGGTAAACCATCTTTCCTACTAGCAGACACCGTAGAATCAGTTAAAGCCACAGGGGATTATGAACTAACCATCAAGCTGAAAAAACCCTTTGCAGCCTTCCCCGCATTATTAGCATTTTCCGGGGTATGTCCAGTGTCTCCCAAGGCTTACCAATTGGGTGCAGGGAAATTTAAACCAGATACCTTTATTGGTACTGGTCCATATAAATTAGCTAAATATGGTACAGATTCAATCCGATTAGATGTTTTTGAGCAGTATTGGGGAGAAAAACCAGCCAATAAAGGTATTAATATTCAAATTCTCAGTAAACCAGCAAATTTGTTTAATAGTTTCCGCACCAATGCAGTAGATATAGCCTATTTATCCCTAGAACCGATCCAAATTCAGAACTTGGAAAAAGATGCTGACAAAGGAGACTGGCAAGTAATTACAGCTGCTGGTAGCGTAGTTAGTTATATTACCTTAAATCGCAATCAGAAGCCCCTAGATCAGCCAGAAGTACGTCAAGCGATCGCAGCTATGGTGGATCGTCCTTTATTAAACCAAAGGGTGTTATTCGACCAAGCAGAACCACTTTACAGCATGATTCCCACCACCTTTAATGTATCCCAAACATTATTTAAAGATAAATATGGTGATGGCAATGTAGATAAAGCAAAACAGTTATTAACCGCTGCTGGTTTCTCTCCAGCAAACCCCGCCAAAATTCAAATTTGGTATCCTTCCAGTTCTCCTACCCGTAGCTTAGTTGCCCAAACCCTCAAAGCCTATGCCGATAAAAAAATGGAGGGGATGCTACAATTTGAAATCAAAACCGTAGAAAGTGCCACTTTCTTTAAAGAAATTTCCAAAGGTTTATATCCCATATCTTTAATCGATTGGTATCCTGATTTTTTGGATGCAGATAATTATATTCAACCATTTTTAGATTGTAAAAAAGGCTCAGAAGTGAAAGGCTGTGAAGATGGTGGTAGTCAGACTCAAGGATCTTTTTACTATAGCCAAGCCATGAATAAATTAATCGATCAGCAACGCAAAGAACTTAACCCAGAAGCACGGGCAAAAATCTTTGCCGAAATTCAAAATATTATTGCTGAAGATGTACCCTACATTCCCTTATGGCAAAGTAAAGATTATGTATTTGCCCGCAAAGGCGTAAATGAAGTAAAACTCAATCCAACTCAAAATTTAATTTACAAAACTATCAGAAAATAGTTATCAATTAGGCTAAGGTGGGCTTCTCCCATTGGTATCAACTTAAGTTCAAAGCCTTTGCAAATCTCGTTTCCAGCCTCTGGCTGAAAATGCGTATTCGGAGGCTCCGCCTCCTTTGATGATGAATTGAGGCCGAGCCTCGTAATCTATGCTCCCACGCAGAGCATGGGAGCGATTCAAAAGAATTTAGTCTAAACTCCAATAATCTTACCCTCTCCTTAATAAGACCTCGTCCTTAAGGACGGGGTTTAAATAAGGAGAGGGTGCCGCAGGCGGGTGAGGTTTTATAAGTATTCATCCGCACATGATATTACTCCGAACTCCGAACTCCGAACTCCGAACTCAAATATGTCTCGCTCGAAAGCTTTACAGTATTACATCACAGTCCGCTTGCTGTTAGCACCATTGATGTTGTGGACTATTACCACTATCGTCTTTCTACTATTAAGAGCAACTCCTGGAGATCCAGCAGATGCTATTCTTGGTAATCGTGCCACAGAAACTGCCAAGGCAGAATTACGCAAACAACTGGGGTTAGACCTACCCCTATGGTTACAATACCTAAATTATATGGGGCAGTTATTGCGCTTGGATTTAGGAACCTCCTTAACTAGCCAAGGACAAAATGTTTGGGATATCATTGGGCAATATTTTCCCGCTACTGTGGAATTAGCCATATTTAGTATGGCAGTGGCGTTGATTGTAGGTATTGGGGTTGGTACACTTTCCGCATCCCGTCCCGGTACTATTTTTGATTTAGGGGGACGCTTATTTGGGATCATCACCTACTCCCTACCCATGTTTTGGGTGGGAATGCTCCTACAATTGATTTTTGCTGTACAACTAGGTTGGTTCCCCAATTCCAATCGCTTTCCCCCCAGTATTCCCACTCCTACCCACATTACCGGCTTGTATACGGTGGATAGTTTATTAGCGGGAAACTTGACCCAATTTTTCGCTGCCATCCATCACCTTGCCCTTCCCAGCATTACTTTGGGAGTGTTACTAAGTGGAATTTTTGAACGGATAGTACGGGTTAATTTGAAACAAACCTTACAAGCAGACTACGTGGAAGCAGCGAGAGCCAGGGGGATTCCGGAAGGAAAAATTTTAGTATCCCATGCTTTGAAAAATGCTCTAATTCCCGTGATTACCGTTTTGGGTTTAACCTTTGCCTCTCTTTTAGGTGGCGCGCTTTTGACAGAGGTCACATTTTCTTGGCCCGGATTAGCCAACCGTCTCTATGAAGCTATTTCTTTAAGAGATTATCCCATTGTCCAGGGAGTACTGGTGTTTTTTGCTGGTATTGTGGTGATTGCCAGTATTATTATTGATATTTTGAATGCTTATGTAGACCCACGAATTAGATACTAATAAGACTTACCCATTGAGAATAAGTGTCAAATAAGCATAAGTGCAGAAACCATATGTATCGTAGGGGCACGGCATCAGTCAGATAATTCTCTGAGCCAAAGGTTTTTCCACGCCGTGCCCATGCCGTTAAAACAAAGGGCACAGCATCAGTCAGATAATTCTCTGAGTGAAAGGTTTTTCCACGCCGTGCCCATCCGGTTAAAACAAAGGGCAGAGCATCAGTCAGATAATTCTCTGAGCCAAAGGTTTTTCCACGCCGTGCCCATGCCGTTAAAACAAAGGGCACGGCGTAGTTAGTATGATTGAATATAGAAGAATATCCTGGATGCCGTGCCCCTACCAACTCACTCCTGTGGCTATAATTGGAAACAAAATTAACCACCAGCAACGGCAGGGACAATACTGACTTCATCACCATCTTTGAGAGATGTCGCCGTACCATCTAAAAAGCGAATATCTTCACTGTTGACGTAAAAATTCAAAAATCGCCGTGGTTCTCCTTTTTCGTCACACAACCGACCTTTGATTCCCGGACAAGCTGTTTCTAAGGAGTCAAATAATTCGGCCATATTGTTACCACTACATTCTAGGGTAGCTTGGTTGTTAGTAAATTTTTGTAGGGCAGTAGGAACTAAAACTTTGATGGACATAGTGGCAAAATGAAGTATGAATTATGGGGTGTGAAGTGTAGAGCATGAGATTTCAATGATATCAGCCTCTATACTTTACATCTTCACCCTTTAAGGGACTGACAAATCAAAAAATGTCCCAAAATTTCATAGTGGTACAGGCATCCTTGCCTGTATCAGGATGCAGGCAGGGATGCCTACCCCACAATATGGGATAATTTATTTCTTGGTATTCCCTAAACAAGAACTTGTTGCCATTCCAAGCGATCTAAAGTACGAGAACGCTCTAATGCTCGCTCGAAACTATCAAGTTTGGCCTCAATGGTTAAAGGCTCTCCAATGTAGCCTTGGACAGCTTCTTGGGTTTTCAAACCATTACCAGTAATATAAACCACGGTGGTTTCATCTGGGTCAATTTTGCCAGCTTCTACTAATTTTTTCAGTACGGCAACGGTTGTACCGCCAGCAGTTTCGGTAAAGATGCCTTCAGTTTCTGCTAGGAGTTTCATACCTTCGATGATTTCAGCATCGGTGACTGATTCAATATTACCCCCGGTTTTCTGAGCAATTTCTGTAGCGTAGATACCATCTGCGGGGTTACCGATCGCAATTGATTTAGCGATAGTATTGGGTTTAACTGGCTGGATAAAGTCCCTTCCCTCTCTAAAGGCTTGGGCGATGGGGGAACAACCTTCTGCCTGTGCCCCACTAAACCTGACTGTCTTGTCTTCCACTAACCCAACTTCCACAAATTCATTAAAGCCTTTGTAAATTTTAGTAAACAAGGAACCAGATGCCAGGGGAGCAACTATATGATCTGGCAACTTCCATCCCAACTGCTCGGCAACTTCAAAGCCTAAAGTCTTGGAACCTTCGGAGTAGTAAGGACGCAAATTAATATTGACAAATCCCCATCCATGTGTATTGGCAACTTCCGAACACAGGCGGTTAACTTGGTCATAGTTACCTTCAACTGCCATGAGGGTAGGGCTATAAATCAAGCTACCCATTACCTTCCCGGCTTCTAAATCAGCAGGGATAAATACACAACAATCCAAACCAGCATGGGCAGCGATCGCAGCGGTAGAATTAGCTAAGTTACCAGTGCTAGCACAGGAAACGGTGCTAAAACCTAATTCCTTTGCCCTAGTTAAAGCTACGGATACCACCCTATCTTTGAAACTGAGGGTGGGCATATTCACCGCATCATTCTTTATATATAGATTCTTCAGACCCAGGCGACGGGCTAAACGTTGGGAACGAACCAAAGGAGTCATCCCTGTACCCACATCAATGGGATTTTCACTCGCTACAGGTAAAAACTGACGATAACGCCAAATGGAGTTCGGTCCAGCTGCAATGCTTTCGCGGGTAACTGTACGACGGAGGTTGCTGTAGTCGTAGGTTACTTCCAAAGGACCAAAGCATAATTCACACACATGGCTTGCCTGGAGTTCGTACTCTGCACCACATTCCTTACATTTGAGATTTTTGAAAGTCGCGGTGGAACTTTGGTTTAGATTTGCGATCGCCTGAGTCATAATCCGTTTTCCCTGGATGTCCGTCAACTGTCGCTCGATAGTATCACGAGTAAAAATACCAGTCAAACATACCCGACCAAAATAGTCGGGATTTTTTTTGTCGTTGTCAAGCTGTAGTCAAACCCTGAGGCAAGAGTTGAAATAAAGTTTTCCGGCAAAAAAAAATCGGTATAAATTCTGAGGCTGAAGGAATTCTCAGTCCAATAACATAAGAAGCGAAATAAAACAATTACTCAGTAATTCTCCCAGTTTTTGTTTGTTGACTGAAGATTTTGTAAACGTACTACCAGTTTTCAACCTCATTTGTCACACTAAATATGTGCGAACGAATGTTGGTTAACTGGGTAATTTTGATAGAACTGCTTGAGTCAAAATAAATTTATCTACCTTTAAAATTATATCGATTCATTTCATTTTGGTGTATCGAAATTGTAGTTTGATAGTTAATTTGTCATGAAAAATTATCACACTACAAGAATATAGTGTCAGGGTTACTGTTGACGAAAACGATATCATAAATAGCTGAAAATTACCATACTCGTTATCTCAATAGGGTGTGATACCGAATGTTCCTTGACCAATTAATTCATAATTATTAATTCATAATGCCTCTTACAGAGGGGCTGCGCGAAGATAATTAATGGTGCATTAGCCCCTAAATTTATTTATGGAACACGGATTTTTGGATTACACGGACAGTGGAATCTGTGTAATCTGTGATCGGATAAATTTTCAACTTTGCTTGGTTCAAGCAAGAGGATTTATCCTTGTGTACTAATGCGCGAATTATGAATTATCAATTACCAATTATTTTGACCTAAAAGTAGATCAGCATGAAAGAAGTTTTAGATTTGATTGAACAGAAAAAGCAAGAATTTGCACAATTACCATTTTTTGATTACTTGCTTGACACAGGTATAGACCCTAAACAAAGGCTAATTTGGTCAAATTGCCTTTCATATTTTGTCATGTTTTTTGGTGAATTAAATAATGATTTTCTCCGTCAAGAATCTACAGATAATCCTTTGCAACAGTTAATTAATCAACATGCTTATGAGGATGAGCAGCATTGGTTATGGTTTCTAGAGGATTTAGAAAAACTGGGTTTTAATCCTCAAATTAAGTTTACTGATGCCTTAAGATTTCTTTGGGGACAAGAGACTAAAAAAACTCGGAATTTATCATACGAGATTATGACACTGTGCAATATTTATCCTGACCCAGTCTTAAGGTTAGTAATTATTGAAACTCTAGAAGCAACCGGCAATGCAACTCTATCCATTACTGCTGAAGTTAGTCAGGAAATCAACAAAATCACTCAAGATGAATATCGATATTTTGGCAGCCATCATGTAGATTTTGAAACTGGTCATTTAATTGGAACAGATGATGTGTATTACCAGATTGAAAATATACAACTTGCACCAGAAAAAAAACAAGAAGCTTTTCAGATAGTAGAGAAATTATTTGCTGCTTTCAATGAGTGTACTTACGAGTGGATGAATTTTGCACAAAATCACGACCTTCAGTCCAACGTAAATGTATTTTTTTCTCCCCAGAGTGACGGAAGAGAGCTATGCAAGCAGCCATAATTCATGTTTCTGTTTTCTGGAGAGTATCGCAAATTTTCATAAATCATCTATCCAATACCCTAGAAGGGTATCACTACAAGGACAAAGTCCAGAGATATGGGGTATAAAACCCGCTTAATGCTCCCTTGTGTAGTATCTGTTGGCACAGCAGGTGCTACTCTGACAAGAAGCCGCTACATTTTTCCTAGACAAAAGGGCATACTTCCATTTGTTGGCAAAGGATTTTAAAAATTCAGTTAAGTAAATGTTTGAAAAGTTATCAAACGGGGAATCCTAGAGATAGTCACATATTAATGTTTAAAAGTCTCATAGGAAAAGTTGTGCAATGCTTACATCTACCTTGGTTCCTGGATATGAACTAAGTCAACAGATTCATGAAGGCAGTAATACCATTGTTTATCAGGGTACATCTAATTTAGAACAACAACCCGTAATTATCAAAATCCTCAAAGGTGATTATCCTACCCTGGATGCGATTACTCGCCTCAAACACGAATATAAAATCACTGAAAATCTTGATTTAGAAGGTATTGTTAAACTGTTAAGATTAGAAACCCATCAAAATCGTCTTGCGCTGGTATTTGAAGACTTTGGTGGTATTAGTCTCGATAAATTTCTTCACATTAATAGTAAACATCAAGGACAAGGTAGAGAAATATCTCCCTTGTCCTTGGAAACATTTTTCAGTATTGCACTACAACTTGCTAAGGCTCTAGTTTCCCTAAATGATCATCAGATCATTCATAAAGACATTAAACCTGCCAATATCATCATTAACCCACAGACAGGACAGGTAAAGCTGACTGACTTTAGTATCGCCTCACGTCTTGCTAAAGAAACACCGCAACTATCTAATCCCAATCAACTAGAAGGGACTTTAGCATATATGTCCCCAGAACAAACTGGGAGAATGAATCGTATTCTAGACTATCGTACTGATTTTTATTCTCTCGGCATAACTTTTTATGAACTACTCACTGGAGAATTACCGTTTCAAAGTAACGATCCCCTAGAGTTAGTTCATTGTCACATCGCCAAACAACCACCTGCAATTGAACAATTATATCCCCATATTCCCAGTGCGATCGCTTCTATTATTATGAAGTTGATGGCAAAAAATGCTGAAGATCGTTATCAAACAGCTAAAGGGATCTTAGCAGATTTAGAAATCTGTAGGGAGCAGTTGACAACAACTGGCGAAATAACCGACTTTACCCCAGGACGTTTAGATATATTAAGCCAATTACTTATACCCCAAAAACTGTATGGGAGAGAAACCCAGATCAATCTACTTTTAGAAGCTTTCGAGAGGGTGAGTAAAGGAAGCAGTGAACTGATTCTAGTCTCCGGTTATTCGGGGATTGGTAAATCGAGTGTTGTCAATGAAGTTAATAAACCGATCGCTCGCCAAAAAGGCTACTTTATTAGTGGTAAGTTCGATCAATTTAAGCGCAATATTCCCTATGCATCATTAATTCAGGCTTTTAGTTCTTTAATGCGACAATTGCTTACAGAAAATGCCGCTAAGTTAGAAGAATGGCGCGAGAAAATTTTAAAAGCTGTCGGATCAAATGGGCAAGTGATCATTGATGTCATTCCTGAAGTGGAATTAATCATTGGTCAACAGCCAGAAGTAGCAAAATTAGGAGGTATAGAGTCACAAAACCGATTTAATCGTGTTTTTACGGATTTTATTCCAGCTTTTTCCAGTAAACAGCATCCTTTAATTATCTTTCTAGATGACTTGCAATGGGCAGATTCAGCTACATTAAAACTAATGCAATTGCTGATTGCTGACCCATCCAGTAAATATATCCTATTGATAGGGGCTTATCGAGATAATGAAGTCAGCCCCACTCATCCGTTAATTCAGACAATAGAAGAAATTGAAGAAAGCACTAAAGTTATTAATAATATTGTTTTACAACCATTAGCTTTAAATCATATTATTCAGTTAGTTGCAGAAACATTAAAAGATAATACAGAACGAGTTAATGATTTAGCAGAATTAATTTGTAATAAAACTGGTGGTAATCCCTTCTTCCTTACCCAATTACTGCAAACCCTTTATCAAGAAAAACTTTTAAAATTTGACTTTAGTAATTGTCAGTGGCAATGGAGTATTGAAGAAATTCAAGCCCTTGGCATCACTGATAAAAATGTGGTAGAGTTAGTAGCTACTCGCATTCAGAAATTACCGGAATCTACTCAAACAATTCTGCAATTAGCAGGTTGTATAGGAGATAAATTCTCCTTAGATGTTTTGTCAATTGTCAACGAAAAATCTTTAACTAAAACAGCTTATACTCTTTACTCAGCATTGCAAGCAGGTTTAATTTTACCTTTAAGTGATACTTATAAAATACCTTTAGTATTTGATGAAGATATGGATAATCACAAAACATCTTCACAGTCTGACTTAGAAAATATCACATCCAAAATTTCTGGTGTTGGCTATAAATTTTTACATGATCGGGTGCAACAAGCAGCATATTCTCTCATCCCCGAATCAGAAAAACAATCTACTCATCTTAAAATTGGTCAGCTACTTCTAAAGCAGACACCATCTGAATCACTGACAGAAAATATCTTGGATATTGTTAACCAGCTGAATGTAGGTATAGATTTACTCAAACAGCAATCAGAAAAAGACGAACTGGCAAAACTTAATCTTATAGCTGGTAAAAAAGCCAAGGATGCGACAGCTTATGAAGCTGCTGTTAGGTATTTGAATGTAGGTTTAGGATTGCTGACAGCAGATAGTTGGAAATATAAATATGAACTGACACTGAATTTACATATAGATACAGCAGAAGCCGAGTATTTAAATGGCAATTTTAACAAGTCTGAGAAAATTGGAGAAATAACGCTGAAAAATGCGAATAATCTTCTGGAACAGGTTAAGGTTTATGAAATTAAAATTCAATCATATTTAGTACAAAATAGACTAAATGAAGCCTTAGATATTGGGGTAAAAGTCTTGAGAAGGTTGGGGGTTAAGGTTCCGAATAAACCCAATATTTTACATCTTGTGGGAGGAGTATTACAGACAAAATTAGCTTTAACAGGGAAACCAATCGAAGATTTATCTTCTTTACCAGAAATGACTGATCCCTATAAGCTAGCAGCAATGCAAATATTGCTTTTAATTACTCCTGCTGCAAGTCAGGGTGGTTCCTTGCATTTTCCGCTTGCTGTATTAGCTATGGTTAGGTTATCAGTCAAATATGGTAATTCAGCTGCTGCTGCTTATGGCTATGCTCTCTATGGCGCATTACTATGTAAAAACTTTGGTGATATTGAGGGGGGTTATCGCTTTGGACAAGTGGGACTTTCTTTGGTTAATCAAATGAATGCTCACTCTCTCAAATCTAGAGTCTATTTTGTATTCAATGGCATGATCCGGCATTTCAAAAAGTCGGTAAAAGAAACAATTACACCCTTGTTAGAAGGCATACCCATTGGCTTAGAAACAGGAGATTTGGAATTTACTAGCTATAATGCTTGTTTTTTAAGTACTAATTGGTTGAGTGGTGGTGATAGTCTAGAATACATAGATAAAAAAGTCAAAAATTATGCTGATCTGGTTAAAAGATTAAATCTAAAATCTGTAAGTTTATGTATAGGATGTATCAGTCAGGTAATTTTAAATTTACAAGGTAAATCACTGAGCAAAAACATTTTATTAGGTGATTCTTTTAATGAAGAAAAAAATCTATCAGAATTAGGTAATAATGCTTGCTGGCTCAGTATATTTTACATTATAAAATTGCAACTTAATTACTTATTTGATGATTATCAATCAGCAATTAATGCATCAGTTTTAGCTATCAAATATCAAAAGACCAATCCAGGTTTTATGATTTATTATGCCAGCAATTTTTATTACTCTCTATCAATGCTGGCTCTGTTAAAAAAAGCCTCTAACATAGAACGAAAACAATACCTAAATAAAGTCGCTGCCAATCAAAAGCAAATGAGAAAATGGGCGCATCATGCACCCTGTAATTATCAAAATAAATATGACCTAGTAGAAGCAGAAAAAGCACGGGTATTGGGTCAAAAATTACAGGCAATGGATTTATACGATCACGCCATTGCTGGAGCTAAGGAAAATGGCTTCACCCATGAGGAAGCATTAGGGAATGAACTAGCAGCTAAATTTTACCTGGAGCAAGGGAAAGAAAAAGTTGCCAAGACTTACATGACAGAAGCTTATTACTGCTATGTGCGTTGGGGAGCATTAGCAAAAGCAAAATACTTGGAAGAATGTCATCCTAATTTAATTATTCGTAGCCAAACTTCTCCAGAGTCGGCACAACAAGATATTACTAATACGATTGTTGGCAATATCAACCCCGTTGCTGAGAAAACTAGTAGCAATCATGGAGCATTGGATATGGCTACAGTTATGAAAGCTGCGGAAGCCATTACCAGTGAAATTGTTTTGGATAATCTACTGAGAAAGCTGCTGACGATTATTTTAGAAAATGCGGCGGCTCAAAAGGGTTGTCTGATTTTGTTAAAAGATGAGCAATTATTCATTGAAGCAATTGATACCTCACAAGAAGAATCCACTGTTGTGCTTCAGTCAACCCCGGTGGAAACAAGTCAATATGTGCCAGTATCTCTAATTCACTACGTTACCAGAACTCAACAACCTCTGGTATTGAATAACGCTACCCAAGAGACTATTTCCCAAAAAGACCCATATATCCAAAAAGCACAACCCAAGTCTGTTTTGTGCGCTCCCATTTTATACCAAGGTAAATTTACTGGTATTGTTTATCTGGAAAACAATCGAGCTTTTGGTGTATTTACGGAATCTAGGTTGGAAATTCTCAAACTACTTACCTCCCAAGCTGCGATCGCGATTGAAAATGCCCGTTTTTATGCCTATCAACAAGAAAAATCCCAGGAGTTACAGCAGTCTTTAGAAAAACTGCAACAAACCCAAGCACAACTGGTGCAAACTGAAAAAATTTCTTCTCTAGGACAGTTAGTGGCTGGGGTAGCTCACGAAGTTAATAATCCTATCAGCTTTATTATTGGTAACTTAGATCACGTCAGTCAATCCGTTGATGATTTAATTCATCTACTCGAACTGTATCAAAATCACTTCCCCTCTCCCCCTTCAGAAATTGCAGAATGTATAGAGGATATTGAGTTGGAGTATTTGTTAGAAGATTTACCCAACATGATTTCCTCCATGCAAGTTGGAGCAGATCGGGTTCTGGATATTATGGAATCTCTGCGAACCTACTCCCGGGTTGATAGCCCAGAGAAAAAACCTGCGGATATTCATCAAGGGATAGAAACTACTTTGATGATTTTGCAGAACCGCTTGAAGGCAAAGAAACAACGTCCTGCAATTCAAATAGTGAAAGAATTTGGAGATTTACCAGAGATTAAGTGTTATCCTGGTCAGCTAAATCAGGTATTTATGAACTTGTTAGCTAATGCAATCGATGCATTGGATGAATCGAACCAAGATAAAACCTATAAGCAAATAGAGAAAAGCCCGAATATCATTACAATTCGCACCACAACGGTAAGCGATCGCGTTATCATTAGTATTTCTGATAATGGTCCAGGAATGACAGAATCAGTCCGGCAAAAACTATTTGATCCTTTCTTTACTACTAAACCAGAAGGTAAAGGTACGGGGTTAGGGCTGTCAATTACTACCCAAATTGTGACTGAAAAACATGGTGGTACCATAGAGTGTATTTCTGATATTGGGAAAGGTGCTGAATTTATAATTCAAATTCCTTTGGTAACTACTAATATCAGTTAGCAATCTGGAAACTAATCAAATCATTAGCAATTGAATATTTCAAGATTTTTTACTGATATTTGATAGCTAGTAGTTAAGAGATTTTTGGGTAATTTTTTATTACCAAGACAAAAGCAATAAGATTCATGAAAATAAATGATGTACCCACAAGCATCAAGGTTTGTTAACACTACATATTTGTTTACTTAGTCATCCATCTTAAATTTGGCTCAACCACCGATTAAGCTATGTACTCCCTATGCAATATTGACAAAATATTCCCAATTATATTGGAATATACTCCTAATGCTGTCGCAGTATTTGACCGCGAAATGCGTTATCTAAATCACAGCCACAGTTGGTTAAAAGATTATGATTTAACAACAGAATATCTAATTGGTAAATGTTATTACGATGTATTTCCGAAAATTTCAGAAAAGTGGAAAACAATTCATCAAAAATGTTTAAATGGCTCTATAGAACATGGTGAAGCAGATAGTATAATCTGTGCTGATGGCAGTATAAAATGGGTGAAATGGAAAATAGTACCTTGGTATAATTGCAATCAAGAAGTTGCTGGAATCATCTTTTTCTCAGAATTACTTAGCAGCCAGAATCAAATAGAATTACAAATTATTAAACTTCAAAAAATAGCAGCATTATCACATAAAAAAACAATCCAGTTGCAAAAATTAGCAGCAAATTTACCGGAAATGATTTTTCAATTAGTCATGTATCCGGATGGTGAGCAAAGTTTATCTTACGTCAGTCCCGCTTGTCGAGAGTTATACGAAGTAGAACCAGAATATGCAGAGAAAGATATAAACTGGATATATGCATTAATTCATCCAATTGATTTACCTGAATTTGAAAAATCTATATTGATTTCCGCTCAGACATTACAACCATTGTTTATAGAACACCGCATTATTAGCCCTTCAGGTAAGTGGAAATGCTTACAAGTAAGAGCCAGGCCAGAAAAACAAGAAAATGGGAATATTATCTGGGATGGCATAGTAATGGATATTACAGAGCGCGAACAAATTGAAGAAGACTTGCAGAAGTTTGTCTCTTTGGTGGACAATAGCTCTGATTTTATTTGTATTGCTACCCTTGATCATAAAGCATGGTATATCAATGAAGCTGGTCTGAACCTGGTTGGACTCAATAATATTGAGCAATTCCAAAAAACATTGATGTTTGATTATCATAGCCCAGAAGACTGGGAATATTTTCAACAGGTAATTGCACCAGCAGTGATGGAAACAGGACGATGGCAAGGGGAATATCGTCTAAAGCACTTTCAAACCGGAGAACTGATTCTTGTTGACTACACCATCTTTTTAGTTAAAGACCAAAAAACTAACAAACCAATCGCTTTTGCGATTGTCACCAGAGATATTACAGAGAGAAAAAATGCAGAATTAGCCTTACGGGTATCAGAAGCAAAATATCGAGAAATTGCATCCAGGGAAAAACTTTTAAATCGATTGAGTAGTCAAATTCGTGAATCCTTGGATTTAGATACTGTTTTGGACAAACTAATTCAGGAACTACGTGAGTTATTACAGGTGGATAGTTGTAGTTTTTCCTGGTTGCAGCCAGATTCAAATTCACACTGCTGGAAGACAATTAAAGAGGCAAAAACCCTTGATGTACCAAGTTTACTAGACGATGTTTCGGAGGAATCGCCTTACGGCAAACGCAATGTTGCTCAATTTGAATTTGTGATCTATTTCTTGTTAAAGCAGGAAATATTCAAAATTGATGATGTAAATGATTGTAGCGAACCTATATACCGGCAATTTTTAGAAAATTTGGGGATTAAATCAGAAATCATGCTGCCGATTAAAACTCGTTCCCAACGAATTGGGGTAATTGTGTGCAGTCACTGGAGTCACATTCGTCCTTGGAGTGACAGTGAAGTAGAATTACTAGAAGCGGTAGTAGATCAATTGGCGATTACAATTAATCAAGCCGAACTTTATTCCCAAACTCAATCAACTGCGGCAGCAGCTCAACAACAAACCAAAGAATTAGAAAAAACCTTACAAGAGCTGCAAAAAACCCAAATTAAGTTGATACAAAATGAAAAGATGTCGAGTTTGGGGCAGTTAGTTGCTGGATTAGCCCATGAAATAAATAATCCTGTGAATTTTATATATGGCAACTTAGAGCATACCACTGCATATATTGAAGATATTCTGGGACTGCTCAACCTTTATCAGCGAACTTATCCTCAACCGCAGCCGGAAATTACAGAGCTGATAGAAGAAATAGACCTAGATTATATAGTTTCAGACTTTCCCCAACTCATATCCTCCATGAAGATGGGTTCTGAACGGATTCAAAAAATTGTGCGCTCATTAAGAACTTTTTCTCGTCTTGATGAAGCGGAGATGAAAAAGGTAGATATTCATGAAGGGATTGAAAGTACATTGATGATTCTGCAACATCGTCTTAAACCCAAGCAGAATTATCCCGGCATTAAAATTATCAAAAACTATAGTGATTTACCACATATAGTTTGCTATCCCGGACAACTCAATCAGGTATTTCTCAATTTATTAACCAATGCCATTGACGCTCTAGAAGATGCCGTTACTCAAGATGAACTGTTGATCCCTACCATCACTATTGAGACTAAATTAATAGATAATCACCACATTGCTATCCACATTGCCGATAATGGTTTGGGCATGACACCAGAGGTGAAGCAGAAATTATTTGACCCGTTTTTTACTACCAAACCCGTTGGTATGGGTACGGGTTTAGGATTGTCAGTTAGCTATCAAATTACTGTTGAGAAGCATCACGGTCAAATATACTTCTCTACTGAAAGGGAGAAAGGCTCAGAATTCATCATTGAAATTCCCATTTTGTAAATATTCTTGCACAATCTGTAATATTCTTTCTGCTGCATGACCATCTCCAAAGGGATTGATAGCATTGGCCATGGTTTGGTAAGCTGTTGTATCACTAAGCAATTGGGCAGTGGTAGCAACTATTTGTCCTGGTTCAGTGCCCACTAACTTGGCTGTACCAGCAGCTACCGCTTCTGGTCTTTCTGTTGTTTTTCGTAGAACTAACACTGGTTTGCCCAAACTGGGTGCTTCTTCCTGCAAACCACCAGAGTCTGTTAATAAAAGATGCGATCGCGCGATCGCTCCTACTAATTCTCCATAATCTAAGGGTTCTGTGAGAAAAATCCGGGGATGGTTGCCCAGTAATGCTTGCAATGGTTCTCTTACAGTAGGATTACGATGTAGTGGTAACAACAAAGCTGTATCCGGGAATTTATCTAATATTTGCAGAAAACCCTCAGCAATTCCCTGTAACGGTTCTCCCCAATTCTCTCGCCGATGAACCGTTGCTAACAAAACACGATATTTACCCCACTCTAAACCAGGAACATTACAAGCTGGTTCTGTGGCTGCAACTTTTAATAAAGCATCAATGACGGTGTTCCCCGTCAGATGAATCTCCCCCAATACCCCTGATGCTTTCAAGTTATCCACCGCTAGAGGAGTTGGTGCGAAATGTAACTGAGTCAATTGGGAAATTAACCGTCGATTAGCTTCCTCTGGAAAGGGATTAAATAAATTATCGGTTCTTAAACCCGCTTCCACATGACCTACGGGTATTTTATGATAAAAAGCAGCCAAAGCCGCAGCAAATGCGGTAGTAGTATCTCCCTGCACAATGGCTAAAGCTGGTTGCTGCTGTTGAAATAACTTTTCCAAACCCTGCAAACTCCGGCAAGTAATATCCCCCAGAGATTGCCCATGTTGCATAATTTCCAAATTGCGATCGCTACTCAGGTTAAACAGTTGCATCACCTGCTCTACCATTTCCCGATGCTGTCCCGTTAAAATGACTTGTGTCTCTAAACCAGAAAAGCTTTGAAACACCTGAATCACCGGAGCTAATTTTATTGCTTCCGGACGAGTGCCCAAAATAATGTAAACTCGTTTTTGCTTAGTCATTAGTAATAGGTCATTTGTCAGTAGTCAATGGTTAATAGTAACTCTAAACAGCCAATAGTCAATGGTTAACACTACAGCCCAGTTTTTTGGTATTTTCACCTTGACTGGATTTTATCGGCAACACAATATTAAGAAAAGTTAAATTTCTATTTTTAGTATTTTTTGATACATTATCCATTCCCAATAACAAATAAATAATATATGACCGAAGGTCTTCGATCTTCAAGTCAGAAGGAAGAAGACATATTCCCTTTTTCCTTCTCATAGGATACAAGCCCCGCCATTCATGAGGACACTGCGTTGGGCGGGTCTACCGACTTGTAGCAAGTGTCCGTTGGCGGTCATGGTTTGGGAGGAGTACAAGCTTCTGACCAACCATGAAAACCTTCTTCCTTCTTCCCTCTGACTTCTGACTTCGCTTTGACATGAAAAAACCCGGTTTTACCGGGCGGATGCGCTGTTTGTCGAATTTAGTATAAATTTCTATTCTATGTTACAGGTTAAAGGACAAGCTGCATAAACGGTTGCTTGCATTTCTTCTGACTCTCCATGTAGCCAGCTTAACCACTTGACTTCCTTGGGATGAATTCCTTTCGCAGTCAAAACTCCTGCTCCGATCACCACAGCTAATACATTAAATGATATTAAACCACCCGCCACCAGCAAAACAGCACTCATCGGCATTACAGATTGTAAAATAACCGTCAACAGGCATCCGACCGTAGCCATCAAAACAACTAAAGGAAAACCGACAACCAGTAAGCATACTGCCAATGTGAAAGTCCAGATCAAAAAGCTTTTGATCGTTAACAAGGAGTAGGTATTGCCTAAATTAGATGTTTGAGACAAAGCCATCATTAATTTCCTCCCAAATTGATAACAGGAATTTTAATTGAGAAACATCTCTCTGGTGCTGATTTGCATCGGGATCAATGTTTAATGATGTCCAGTATATAAAAACCTGTTGGGAATAGGATCATTTATTTAATAAAATTAACACTTCAGATCCAGAAAACTTCAACTAAAGTCCTGCTAAGGATTTGGGGTATAACATAGTTTTGTCATCTATCTTCAGAGGGAGAGAAGATAAATAGGGTATACCCTACTAAGATGATTGCAGTATTCATTTTTTCCTAGAGCGGTAAAACTAGCTAGATAAGGGCAGAAATCAGATAAGCTAAGAATTACGGGATAAATAATGGTGCATCAATGGCAAGAAAAAGCCTCAAACCAGAAGCAACATCTGACGGGGAAGATATAAACATACCTTCTGCGATCGCTTCTCCATCAGAAGTAATTACAGTTCCAGATCCCACCCCTGAAAACCTCCTATGGTTTGCTAACGTGGCAGTCTCTCCAGCACTGCTAAAATTAGCTAATGACTTAATGAAAAACCCTCGTAAAGCAGGATTTACGAGGGTTAGCGACGAATTACAAGTTGTCTGATGCTTGCTCCGTCTTACTTCTATTCATAATAATTCTCATTATTAGTTTGGTTTGGGATAGTTTATTTTCTGGAAGTCCCTTATAGTGCTTGGGCTAAAATGCGACGTGCGTTGTTTGAGTTGAAGCTTTTGGTGTTGAATGTGCAGCAGGCAGAATTATAAGAATTCTTTTTATACATTAATAAAATTTATTCCCTTTAGTGGAGCATAATTATGCTGCTCGCTCCAAACTACTACAGTTGCTTTTTATTTAAGCGTATAATTTTCGCTAAACGATTTACTATTATTTAGTTTCTGTCGTCCACACTGTCTAGGATTCCCACCAGACAACCGTGGGTATCCGCTTTTACAAATTCTATGCACCTAGTAGCTGTAACTAGCATTGATCGCCGCAAATCAACTAATTTGAAAAGCTGTGTATACACTTACAAATGCATTTATAAAAGTATTAATATATACAACTAACAAATTAAATGAATCTGTAAGAATATTTTCTGAGTAAGATTATTGAAAATTTTACTACCACTTCATTTTTATTTCACAAAATAAAAAATATTCTTAAATTACTTTCAGTAGTTCAATCAACTCTCTTGAACCCGAAAAATTACGATAAAAAGTAACACTCTAGATAACTGTGGAAAGGTTAGGTGGTAATTTTATCGATAAAATTGATCTAAATTCCCATAAATAAAACCATGTGTTGTAACAGGATTTGTCTTATAACCCTATTCCTCGGAATAACGTTAGCTATCGGATATTTTGGGTTAAATTATTCAGGGTTCTGCTTTGCTCAAATGCGTTATCTAAGTGATGAAGAAAAGATTCGTTCGGTTTTCGATTATCAAAATGCACGCTCAGAATTACCCATAAATTTTAAATATTACGAACATATTAAGTATGAAAGTTTTGATGAATACATTAAAGAAAATCCAGACTGCTGCAAAATTAATCCTCCCAGAGGTTCCGATCTTCCACCACCCCGATTTTCAGATCGTATATTCGGATATCATTCTGGCGAACTTATCGTTATTAACTTCAAAGTTCGTTATATAGATGATAGCGGCAAGCGAAGAATTAAAGAAATTCGTATTGATCGCAGTTTGCACAATTGTGGAAAGATATTCAGTTGGAATTAGTTTTTTCAGTTTGAAACATTCAAGTATTTTGGAGAATAATCATGACAGAAGTAATTAAAAATTTAACAGCAAACAAGATTACAAATTTGTATTTGTATGGACAGGATACTCTTCCAGGGAGTCTCATCAATGATAGTTTAATTAGACCATCAGGTGATGTTCTCAAAATTAAGGTAGATATACCATCTTTAATGGATCCCAATACAGGTGCAGGTAGATTTGCTGTTGGAAGCCAGTTTGAGCTAATAATTCAATAAATTCGTATTCCTAAAACTTTACAAAGTTGTAGAAAAATCTTCAATGTATATTAGTTATTTTATCTATATAATTGATCTAAATTCCCATAAATAAAACCATGTGTTGTAACAAAATTTGTCTTCTATCCCTATTCCTGGGAATACCGTTAGCTATCGGATATTTTGGGTTGAACTATTCAGGGTTCTGCTTTGCTCAAATGCGTTATCTAAGTGATGAAGAAAAGATTCGTTCGGTTTTCGATTACCAAAATGCACGCTCAGAATTACCCATAAATTTTAAATATTACGAACATATTAAGTATGAAAGTTTTGATGAATACATTAAAGAAAATCCAGACTGCTGCAAAATTAATTCTAAAAGAGGACATGATGTTCCAGTACCTTGGTTTTTAGACCGTATATTTGGATTTAATTCTGGTGATTTTATATTTATCGATTTCAAAATGCGTTATGTAGATGAAAAAGGTAAACAAAGAATTAAAACACTTAATTTTGAAAATGCAGTGCAAAACTGTGGAAAGGTTAGATGGTAATTTTATCTATTTAAAAATTATGCGAGTACCTCCTTAATAAAAATAGGTTTTTAAAATCATAAAATAATTATCTTATTGTAAGGAAAACGTAAGTCACATAATTAAAAAATCAAAATAATTGGAGAATAATCATGACACAAAAAACAACAAAACTAACAAAATAAAATATTACAAATTGGTATTTATATGGACAGGAAACTATTCCAGATAGTCTTATATCTACTAGTTTAATGAGACCTAAAGGTTTGGTTACTGAGATTAAGGTAGATACAGTTGATTTCATGAAGACAGGTGCAGGTAGATTTACTGTTGGAAGCCAGTTTGAGCTAATAACGTTATATAGATGATAACGGCAAGCAAATAATTCAAGAAATTCGTATTGATAATAGTTTGCAAAATTGTGGAAATATATTCAGTGTGCATTAGTTTTTTCAGTTTAAAATATTTCAGTATTTTGGAGAATAATCATGACAGAAGCAATTAAAAATTTAACAGCACACAAGATTACAAATTTGTATTTGTATGGACAGGACACTATTCCAGATAATCTCATCAATTCTAGTTTAATGAGACCATCAGGTGATGTTATCACAATTAAGGTAGATATACCATCTTTAATGGGATCCCAATACAGGTGCAGGTAGATTTGCTGTTGGAAGCCAGTTTGAGCTAATAATTCAATAAATTCGTATTCCTAAAACTTTACAAAGTTGTAGAAAAATCTTCAATGTATATTAGTTATTTTATTTATATAATTGATCTAAATTCCCATAAATAAAACCATGTGTTGTAACAGGATTTGTCTTATAACCCTATTCCTTATAATACCATTAACTCTTCTGGGATACTTTGGGTTAAATTATTCAGGGTTTTGCTTTGCCCAGATCCGTTATCTCAGTGATGAAGAGAAGCTTCGCTTAGCATTCAACAGTATAAATAATGCAGAAAAATTAGATGTAGAAAATAAAGATGGAAAAAGTGTATATCGTGAACAAATCCCGTATAAAAGTTTTGATGAATACATCAAGGAAAATCCCGACTGCTGCAAAATAAATCCTCGTGGAGGTTCCGATCTTCCACCACCCCGATTTTCAGATCGTATATTCGGATATCATTCTGGCGAACTCATCGTTATTAACTTCAAAGTGCGTTATATAGATGATAACGGCAAGCAAATAATTCAAGAAACTCGTATTGATAATACTTTGCAAAATTGTGGAAAGAGTTCCAGATTTGCGCCATCTTGGTTTTGAGAACATATATTCGGATATTATTCTGGCGGACTCATTGTTACCAACTTAAAAGTTCGTTATATAGATGATAACGGCAAGCAAATAATTAAATAAATTCGTATTCCTAAAATTTTGCACAATTGTGGAGAGAGATTCAGTTGGAATTAGTTTTTCAGTTTGAAACATTCAAGTATTTTGGAGAATAATCATGACAGAAGCAATTAAAAATTTAACAGCACACAAGATTACAAATTTGTATTTGTATGGACAGGAAGATATTCCAAAGAGTCTCATCAATCATAGTTTAATAAGACCATCAGGTGATGTTCTCACAATTAAGGTAGATATACCATCTTTAATGAATCCCAATACAGGTGCAGGTAGATTTGCTGTTGGGAGTCAGTTTGATCTAATCAAAAACTTTTTCAACCTTGATATTTCCATTTCACCTGGTACTTACGATAAAGAGCAGATGAATGACCAAATTTTGAAAAAGGATTACTTTGGCTGGAACATGCAGCAACTTAATTATGAAGATAATAAAGTTGATGATTATTTAGACAGGGTTTGGGTGTACAACACAATGCGATTCAAAATTTCCGATAGCGCAGAATTTGTTGTAACAGAAGATGGTATAAGGGAAATAAGAAATTTTGCTGTTGAACCTATAGATCCTGAAAAACCTGAGGAAAAAGACAACTTCGATTTCAAAGGAGGAAGTGGTTTTACAAATGCTGCTAATTTCGTTGCAAAACCTTATGTAGACCCGTGGAATATTGGCAGAACAGTACTTTTTGACTATGTTAATGCTGAAAAACTTACCAAAACTACATACACTCTAGATGATTATAATATAGACCGAAGAGACAGTGCATCTTGGAAACTTTTCCCAGGAACGCCAGTATTAAAAATAGGAGCGAGTGCAGGTAAATTTGTAGAGGGACTATTTAATGCTGGTATCACAAAATTTCTCCACACCGATAACACAGGCGATAAACCAGTCGAGAAACCAATTATCTATGGTTCTTTGGAAGGTACTCCATTAACTCCTCTGTTATACCCAACAGATGCCCCACTTTTATATAAATATAAAGATAATGGCCTTTTCCTAGTTGGTGGGGAAGGAGCAGACACCGTTTATGGAGGATTTAGCGACGATATCTTACTTGGTGGAGAAGGGAATGACAACCTAGTTGGAGAATTTACCGAAACTCCTTTGAATCCAAGCCCTCCTACTTTCGTTAATTTCGGTAATGATACTCTTATCGGAGGTCCAGGAGATGATACTCTTGATGGTGGTTCCCATGGAAAACGCGATATTGCTATTTTCACAGATAGATTTGAAAATTATGAAGTCTCGCGTTCGGGAGATATTGTAACTGTCAATCACATCAGAGGAACTCAATGGGATGGTAAAGATACCCTGATAAATGTCGAGTATGCCAGCTTTGATGACAGTTATGGAAATAGTAAGCTAGTTAACCTCAACTTATTAGAAGATGGTCCTACAGATACTAATAGGGTAAGCTTCTTGAGCAACAGTGGGGACACAATTTATGCATCTCTTGGTTCATCAACATATATGTTTGACACAGATGCAAGCTATACAATAAACCTCTCCTCCTCCCCACAGAATTTTCAGTATAACTTCGCCTACATCATTGACGTATCGGGGAGTATGTCTGGAACTCCTTTGGCAGAAGCAAAAAATGCTTATATTAGCTTGACTAATTCTTTGATTGATAGTGGTATTGCTGATGTTAGTCAATTTGTGGTTATCCCCTTTAATAGTAGTGCATCTGCAAGCGGTCTACTAGATGCTAATCAAGCAATTTCAACTATTCAAGGATTAAGTGCGGGTGGAGGTACATCTTTTCAACCAGCTCTCAACACAGCATATGAATTCTTTTCGGGACTCCCAGATGGCGGAACAAATATCGCTTATTTTCTTTCTGATGGCCAATCTTGGGGTAACTTTAGTTCTAGTGCTTCTGCACTCCAGTCACTAGCAGACGTTCAAGCTTATGGTATTGGTAATGGGGCTGATATTACCCAGCTAAACATAGTTGATTCCAATAATGCCCTTGCCTTATCTAATCCCTCAGATTTAACAGCAGAATTCGATAACTCAGAATTCTCTGCTGATAATATTGCTAAAATCAATCT
>JASJDS010000124.1 GCA_030065055.1 Calothrix sp. MO_192.B10 | reverse complement strand
GGTAAGTCCGTCGGACAATTTATTGTCCGTCCACAAATGGTATAATTAAACAGTTGGTCTAGTCCATCCGCCGTTCGTGGGAAGGCGGTAATCACAACAACCACGTAAAGCCGAGACTAGCAACAAGGGCGCGAACAACCCGTTCATACGCATGGACTCGATAGAGTACCGACCACCAGGAAAAGTGAGTTTTGATTGAATGCATGGTAAGGGAGGGCATCCCTAAACCCTGGACTACGTATTCCAGTACGCTTGTGGAGAGCAAACCCCTGGGTACATATGCTCAAGCTAGATGATTCGTTCGTACACGGTTATTTGGTGCGAGGAACGGCAGCGCCCTTGTGTATTAAAGTTAGCTCAATGAAACAAGAATCCCCTGCGTTCTACGCATGGGGAGTGTCAAACTGTTAATAGACAAAAAAATAGACTCTGTTTATGGTTCGTCAACGCTCGATCTTATCTTTAATTTTGGTATTGTTGACCACATTTCTCATCAGTTGTGCTGGTCCTACTGTCGCTACTGCACCCCCTACTTATACCCCCGCACAATTGGAAAAGATTCAAGAGTATTTACCTCAATTAATCGCTGTACGCGATCGCTCGGAGGAATTACAAGAATTAATTCGCAATAATGAGTGGGTTAAGGTGGGTAATTTTATTCATGGTCCAATGGCTGAAGCTAGGCTAACCATGAATTACATTACTCCTAACTTGTTGCCCCAGGATCAACCCCCTGCCAGAAAGATAACCCGCCAGTTATTTAAGGATTTAGTCAAAATCGATCAAGCTGCTACTAATGCTAACTCTCTGTTAGCAGCTAGGAGTTACCAATCTGCCTATACAGATATTGAACAATTCCTGCAACTGCTTCCCGATACAAGTTCTGCATCTGAAGAAAGCTAGGATTGTGGAAGAGTGAAGGTTGACGGTTGACAGTTGACAGTTGACAGTTGACAGTTGTTAGTTGTTAGTTGGTGGTTGATGGTTGGTGGTTGTTAGTTGTTAGTTGTTGGTTGATGGTTGATGGTTGGTGGTTGTTGGTTTAGTTCTTTCCCTCCATCACTCCATCACTCCATCACTCCATCACTCCTTCACTCCTTCCCTCCATCACTCCTTCACTCCTTCACTCCATCACTCCATCACTCCTTCCCTCCATCACTCCATCACTCCTTCACTCCATCACTCCATCACTCCTTCCCTCCTAGTTCTTCTCAGTAGGAAATATGAAAATAGCGATCGCTGGTTGTGGTGTAGTTGGGGCTACAATTGCCTATGAACTAAGTCAAGTTCCAGGTTTAAATATTACTGTCCTCGACAAGTTACCACCCCCTACATTACCTAATTTGCCTAGTATTGGTTTTGTATCCCCAGGCTCAACGGGTGCTGCTTTGGGTGTGTTAATGGGTATTATTAGCCACAAGGTTAAGGGAAAGGCTTGGCGACTGCGACAGGCTAGCATACAACGCTATGAAACTTTGCTGCCAGAGTTGGAATTAATTACAGGTCGCTCCATCCCCTGTAATCGTCAAGGTATCCTCAGTTTGTACTTGCCTGGAGAGAATTTAGATAAATGGGAAAGGTTGGCAGAAATTCGCCACAATCAAGGCTTTCCTTTGGAAATTTGGGATAAACATCGGCTACAACAATTTTGCCCCCAGGTAAGTAATAATAACGGTATTACTGGTGCTATTTATTCTCCCCAAGACCGCCAAATTGACCCCACGTCTTTGACTATGGCTTTAGTTGATGCAGCAAAGCATCATGGTGTTGAGTTTAAATTTGGGGTAAATGTTCTTGGTGTTACATCCCCATCCTCAGGAATTGAGCAACCCTGTAATGCCATTGAAACCAGTGAAGGTAGGTTGACGGTTGATTGTTTAATAATTGCTGCGGGACTGGGTTCTTCCCCCTTAACGGCGCAGTTAAAGCAATTTGTTGATATTCGTCCTGTATTGGGACAAGCTTTACAATTGCGGTTGGCACACCCTCTAGGTAATCCTGAATTTCAACCAGTGATTACTGGTAATGATGTGCATATAGTTCCCGTGGGGGATGGGAATTACTGGGTAGGAGCAACGGTAGAATTTCCCCCAGAAGGTAGCCATGAAATTCCCTCCCAACCAGAACTATTACAGGGGGTTTTAGAGCAAGCGATCGCATTTTGTCCGGAACTCGCCACAGCCACTACTATCCGCACTTGGTCAGGTTTACGTCCCCGTCCTCAAGGTAGACCAGCACCAATCATAGATCGACTACCAGGATTTAGTAATATTTTCCTCGCCACCGGACATTATCGCAACGGCGTTTTACTCGCACCTGCCACAGCGATCGCAATTCGTGAGATGATTGTTTCTAATTGATACAAATTTCACAATTACAAACCCCATACTCTCAGCCTGGTGCATCCGGCGCACGAATATATAAATGTCAATAACAGAACATAACATCACCGTAAATTCCCTAGAATGGTTTTACCGTGAAAGTGAACCCATAGGTCAGAGTGACTTATTACCAGTTGTTTTATTACATGGTTTAGTATCCCAAAGTTATAGCTGGCGGGACATATTACCAGGATTAGCACAACAAGGAACCAGAGCGATCGCCCCAGATTGGATTGGGTGTGGTTTTTCCTCTAAGCCAGATACTAGGGAATTTGCTTACACCCCCGATGCTTTTGTCACAGCTTTAGCAGATTTGCTCGAAGCATTGGAGCTAGAAAAATTTTCTTTAGTTGTGCAAGGCTTCTTAGGTTCTGTGGGATTGCAATATGCCTTACGCCACCCGGAGAAAATTGCTAACATTTCTATCCTCAACACTCCCATTGCACCCACCGCCAAATTACCTTGGAAAATTAAACAGATGGGTTTGCCCTTTGTAGGGGATATGATGACTCAAGATCCTTTATTGGTGGATCGCACTTTAGAAGGCGGTAGCCGTTACGTGATTGATGAGAAGCATTTAGGAATCTACCGCAAACCTTTCCTCAAAACCTCTGCATCTGGACGTAGTTTGTTGGCTACGATTCGTAATTTACAACTAGCAAAATCTATGGAGGAAATTGAATCTGGGTTTAAGCAGTGGGACAAACCTATTTTGGTGCAATGGGGAACAATGGACCCTTGGCTAGATGTGAGTATGGCGGAGAATTTTGCTCAATCTGTACCCAACGGAGAATTAATTCGTCTGAACAACGTTGGACATTATCCCCAAGAACATTACCACGAAACGATTTTACAAGACCTTTTACCCTTTGTGCGGCGTTCTGGTTAACCTGAGTTCGGTGTTCGGTGTTCGGTGTTCGGAATGAGAAGTAGGGGCACTGCGGCTTGCGCCCTAGAGGAATTTGGGATAGAGCCAAATTATTTTCATATTTCTTTAGGTTGTGAGATTTTCTGGTGGGGGACTGTCTGGAATTTGCGAAGAAACTTGCAGGGTGGAAACTAATACTTGTGATGAATGTGTATGTGTAGGGGTATTTAGTTGGAAGCACATAGCTAATAGCGATCGCACAATACCACCTTTTTTGCCAGAACCCCAACTTTTTTTAAAAGTCGAGGCTCTATAATCCCTAATAATAACAACTTGCACTCCTATGTGATAAATAGGAGGCGGAGCCTCCAAAACCTAGTTACCAGGCTCAGCCTGGTAACCAGAATATAGAGCCTCTGGCTCTGATTGAGAATGGTGCAAGTTCTCAGTAATACCTACTCTACACTATACATCCTCAGCAAATGCAGCCGATCACCATTTAGTTCCACACCTAGCAATGATTATTACCATCTCTGCGATCGCCATATGGAAATTTAAGGTTTTATTTAGCAATGAAATGTCAAAAACCATCTGAGTACGGCACATTGTTAATTATGTCTTCATGTGTAAGAAACAACTAATAATTATGCGATCGCAATTGAAACTTCCTGATATATCAAGCTTGAGTGTCAAGGCAATAATTAATGAGTGCTATTATATGCATTGATTGAGTAAGTATACAAAAAGTGTAGATAACAGATCATCACGTAGAGGATGCATCAAACGAATCGTCAGCCTAAACTGAGAATAAGGGATCTGGCGATATTCCCAAGGGAGACAAGCCAAACATAATGGCGATATGGCGAACCAAAATACCCTGATTAATAATGGGAAAAGTCCTATGTCCAAGTCTTCTCTTTATTCCGACGATTTACCTATCTATCAAATTTCTCTGGGCGATGAGTTACTACTCAGACAATTAGAAGAATCAGTTGGGAGAAAATTTTTCCAAGCATGCGATCGCATTTCTCGTAATTTACTCACCAGCTGCCATTGGTATTTTTCTACCAATACAGGGGTGCTCACCCTCGAAATTATCTGCCACAACCGTGAAAGTTATTGGTTAGTACACAATGCACTATTTCAATTGGGCATGACTTTAAGCAAGTTTACCAATAAAGGGAAAATTAATATTCATCCCCCTCAAGGAGAGGGAAAACCCTGGAGTATGAAAGTCAATACCTCTGTTGACGAGACTGACTAAATTGATAGTGAATTCATGGCAATTCACTGCCCAAAAAACCATCCTGTTCGCCTACTTATCGCCATCCCAATTAAAAAACCGGGTTTATAAAGGGTGAGTGAAAAAGACTGTGGTCAAATCAGAAGTAATAAGTAATAAGTAATAAGTAATAAGTATTTTGTCTCTGCCACACATTTTTTCGTTCACCCATTTATAAATATCTCAATCAACCCAGTTTTAGGTACAGATACAAGATAAAACAAATGCCTTTCAAAACAGCAACCTTAACCATCGTTGATAGGGTTGTAACTGTCTAGTAATTCTTTTGATAATACTTGCTAAATCATTATCATTATTATTGTCACTAAAACTAAATTGGTCATACTCCCTAGGAGCCGCTACGGGATACTCGCTGCTATATTGAATCATATTCTTCTCGTAGTTCCAGAATTGATCATTGTCTGTAGAGTTAGAGAACAAACTATCATCGACTTCCGAGAAATTGAAATTCTGTGGTGAAACAGCACTAGTGTTCCCATTATTTACTATATTTTGAGACAAATCACCGGAAAAATCCCAGCTCATAGTTGTTGCTGCTTGGGTATTATTTCCCGATGTCTCAGTGATAATTTGACGTATTTGAGTAGTTGTCAGTTCAGGATTAGCACTCAACATCAGTGCAACCACCCCAGCAACATGGGGACTTGCCATAGAAGTACCACTATAGGAATCATATCCATTATTAGGAACTGTAGAATAAACACTGACCCCTGGTGCTGTAACATAAGCTAAGTTATGGCTACCAGCACGGTTGGAAAAATCAGCCATAGTATTATTGCGATCGACAGCACCTACAACAATACCCGATTTATCAGCGTAACGTCCTGGATACCCCGGTTGAGACTCACCATAATTACCAGCAGCCATCACCACAGTTACACCTTTACTGCTAGCGTATTCAATGGCAGATTCAACCCTACGGGTGGGAAACCTACCGCCGAGACTGAGGTTAATTACATTAGCTCCATTATCCACCGCATAGCGAATGCCATCAGATATGGAACTATAATATCCAGAACCAGAATCATTTAAAACCTTAACTGACATAATTTGGGCATCATAGGCAATACCAGTCACTCCAAAATCATTTCTTTCTCCGGCGATTGTACCAGCAACATGAGTACCATGACCGTTTCTATCTAAGACATCATTATTATCATCATGAAAATTCCAGCCAAAGACATCATCAACATAACCATTGCCATCATCATCAATACCATTACCAGCAATTTCTGTGGTATTTCTCCAAATATTGTCATTCAAATCTGAGTGATTATAGTCCACCCCAGTATCTAAAACAGCAACAATCACACCTTTTCCTGTATGTCCTTTATCCCAAACTTCTGGTGCTTGTACTAAATCTGCACCCCACTCGTTTCCACCCAAGTCAGGAACATCAGTAAAGCCATTATCACCAATGGCTTTACCAACTGCTGTACCAGCATTGACTAATCCATAACCAGATTGATTGTTGTACCCAGTAGCACTAATATCGCTAGCATTGACGATTTCATCAGTATTTACTTCTGAATGAAAACTACTATGACTTGTGAATTGTAAGTCATCATTTCCTTGAGAATTTAATTGATTTATTGAGGAGAATGAAGTAATTGTTAGTCCTCCTTTATCCAAAGGATGACTATTATCATAACCATAAGACATTGCGATTCAATCCTCCTCAGTCGTAATTGTTAGCACAGCATCATATGTTTAGAAATGCTGTCAAACTAGTTCAAAATCTAAATATTTCCTCTTGCTAACAATTACTATTAAAATTAAAAAAAAACTGCTGGTTTACCTACAATTTTGTGCTTAAGTTAAGGTTGGATTATTTTCAAGTTAGCCCCCCACGGGAAAATCTTGCAACCAAGTATGAAAATGCGGGGGTGACTAACTCCTCAAGGGCGCACGCAATGCGCCCCTACTGGGTTCTTCCTAACTATTTTCAAGTTAGCCCCCCACGGGAAGATCCCACAACCAAGCCATGAAAAATGTTTCTGACCTACTGTCAACCGTCAACTAACAACTAACAACTAACAACTATTTATTACTTATTACTTATTACTTACCTCATCCCCACAATCGTCTACCAACTTTCCCTTGTAATCTCCTGTGGGTATCCTGCAATAAACTGGGAATATTTAAATTTTCCGGACATTTAGGCAAACAATCACCGCACTCCGTACACCTGTTTCCCTTCATTCCTGGAAACCAATGACCCGCATTTTCAAACATTCCATAGCGATATTCCCCATACTCTTTCATGTCATATGCCATCGTTAAATTACGCAGTCGTAAAACTTCGGGAATATTAATCTTTTCCGGACAAGGTAAACACTCATAGCATTGACTACATTTATTAGTACTTAAAACTTGATGACTGTGACTTTCTAAACAATTAAATATAGTAACTTCTTCCTCTGTCAGTGGATAATCTTGATCAGCAACTTGCAAAGGTGTTGCTAATTCTTCTGGATTGGCTGCACCCAAACTCAAAGTTGTAATCCGGGAGTCACTTAACAAAAACCGATAACTTAACTCTAGGGGTGAAAAAGGATGACATAAATCTATTAAGGTTTGGGGAGGATTATACAATCTTCCTCCCTTATCCCCAGGGGAAATAATAAACACACCCATATCCTTTTGCAAAGCTAGCTCAATGGCTGGGGCATTCCGCTGGAAAAAATAATAATAATGTAAATTGACAAACTCAAAAAAACCCGTGTCAATGGCTGCTAAAATCACCTCTAACGGTGCATGGGTGGAAAATCCTACGTGTCTCACCCTACCATCAGCCACCGCTGACCAAACAGCTTGCATACAACCATTCTTGGCTTGAACCCACTGTAAATGCTCCCAAGTATTCAAACCATGAATTCCCAAACAATCCACATAATCCAAATTTAACCTTTCTAGGGAACTATCGATGTACCGACCCATCATATCCGCATCTGCCGTAGGAGGGATTTTTGTCGTAATGTGAAGTTGGGAGCGGGGTACTGATAACCCCGAAGCGATAGCTCTCCCTAAAAACTCCTCACTCTGACCGTAACCTCTGGCTGTTTCTAAATGATTAATCCCTTGTGCGATCGCTTGCTGAATTGTATACCATGCGTTTTCTGGTGTTGCTAAATAGCGCATAGTACCTAGGGAAAATACGGATAAGCGCAGATTAGTTTTCCCAAAACGTCGGTATCGCATCTTTTCAGTTCAGGAGTTTCGAGTTGTCATACTTTCAGTTGTAACACTTAACACATAGCTGTTTTAGCTTTCGCTTTCAGTACCAAAGTGGCGGATCAAATCTTCCGGACGGAGATTGGAGATAAATTCCCTAAATGCCTCTTGTTCCGCTTCATCGGCATCCCTATCTACGGGAATAGAAGCATCAGCAATCACTTCTTCCATCACCCAGATCGGGGCATTAGTCCGCAGAGCAATTGCGATCGCATCACTGGGACGAGCGTCAATTTCTTTTTTCACCTCACCTTGCTGTAAAATCAATGAAGCATAAAACGTATCTTTTTGCAAGGAATGAATGATAATCTTTTCGAGATTCATCTCCCATGCTTCGAGAATACTGACAATTAGATCATGGGTTAAGGGTCTGGGTGGTTTTTGATTTTCCAAAGGGCCCATAATTGCCCTAGCTTGCTCCTGACCGATATATATTGGTAAAGCACGGCGTTCAGAAGCATCTTTCAAGAGTACAATGGGGCTGCGGGTAATGGCATCTAATGCTATGCCAGCGACTTTCATCTCAATCATTGGCTAAGCCTCTACAATATTTTGAGAGTTAGGGAAAAATAGTAATGAATCATACCATTGTGCGGGTAAGGCTGGGACAGGGATAAACATAAGTTTTATTCTCTATAATTGCTTCTATTAAACTCCCAAATGGTTGCGAACACCAGAGTAAGTTCTATTAATATAATCTGGGAATAACTTACTTACTTCAGTATGCCTTGAGTCACAGAAGAATGTCTTGATATTCATACAAAAACCTCCGGGAGTTTGGAAACCGCGTTTATTTAGAGCGCGGAGGAAAAACGACACGGTAGATTTATATACCGTCAGATGATAAAATTATTTCATGGTGAATGACTCAACGCAGGAGATTGACTCGTCTCTAAGGCTTTATGAGCAGTAGCCAAGCGGTATAGCGAGTATCCGCGTCAATCGAGTCTTGGGGCGTGGGGGTGAGCACACCCTCTAGAACTGTAACCGCGCCTGAAGTCCCGCAAGCAGTACGAGTACGCACCAAATATTGCGGGTAGTGCTGGGAGGGGGACAAAGCCCTGCACCTTTAGGTCGGGGAATGGTTACACAAAACATATAGTTGGTAAATATACTCCTGATATATAAAAATTTGTCAGAATTACTAGTGGATTTTCACTGCTGTTGAGCAATAAATAGAGTAAAATAGACGAAAAAGCCGTGTTTACAGGATTAATTCAAACATTAGGAATGATAAAACCCCTAGGGGGTGATTCTTGGCAAATTACCTGCATTGGTGATGGGTCAAGATTAATTATGGAAGATTTGGCTTATGGTGATAGTGTTGCTGTTGATGGGGTGTGCTTAACAGTAGAGCAGAAATTAAAGGACGGATTTGTCGCCACTGCTTCCCCAGAAACCTTACGGCGTACTACCCTAGGACAAGCATCAACAGGAAACAAATACGTCAATTTGGAAACTTCTTTGCGGGTAGGAGGCAAAGTTGGCGGACATTTTGTGATGGGGCACGTTGACGGTATGGGACAGATGGTAGCAGCAGTGCAAACAGCCACTTCTTGGGAAATGGAATTTACTGCACCAGATGCGATCGCTCGTTACATTGTCCCTAAAGGTAGTATTGCAATCAATGGTATCAGTCTTACAGTAGCAGATTACAACCCAGATTTATGTCAATTTAAGGTGGCTGTCATTCCCTTAACCTATGCTGATACCAATCTCCGATATTTAACTCCTGGTAGCTGGGTAAATTTAGAAGGAGATATTTTAGGCAAATATGTGGAAAAATTCCTCAGTTTTGGCAACTCAGCCATGAAACCAAGGGCAAATGGTGATGAAAATCATATTACCTCTGGTTTTCTTGCCGAACACGGGTATCTCTAGGAGTGAAGGAGTGAAGGAGGGAAGGAAAAAATTTCCCGTAGGGGCACGGCATCAGTAAGATAATCAACCATGCCAACATATTAAAAGCACCGTGCCCTGACCCCTGTGGCAGGAGGGAAGGAAAAAAATTTCCCGTAGGGGCACGGCATCAGTAAGATAATGACTCATGCCAACATATTAAAAGCGCCGTGCCCTTTCCCGTTTGTTCACCCTCAATCGTGAATCAGATTTGGGTTATTCCGGTTTTTGAGCAGTCCGTAAAGATTGCATTAACTGCTGCAAACCATTCTCTAAATAGGCATTGGGATTAGTAGCCACCCAACCCTCTGATGTCAATTGGCGTACTTCAAAGTGGAGGTGGGGTCCAGTGGAATTACCAGTACTACCAACTCGCCCAATTACCATACCTTTTTCCACCTGCTGCCCTGGTCTGACAAAGATTTCGGACATATGACCATAGAGGGTTTGTTGACTGCTACCATGATTCAAAATTACAGTCATACCATAGCCACCAACCCAATCAGCAACCTCCACTTGACCAGTGTAAGCAGCTAAGACAGGTGTTCCCATTGCTGCACCAATATCAGTACCTGCATGGAAGCGGCGATTACCAGTTATGGGATGTGTCCGCCAACCAAACAAGGAAGTGATGGGCGATGGAACGGAAACCGGGAATATAAATCCTTGACCACTACCATAGGCAATATTCGGCATACCATAGGCAATTTTGGGCAAGGTTGTCGCCAGAGGAATATTATAGGCGACGGTGCTAGGACGGGGTGCCAGATTATCCGCAGTCACTGGAGGGGGTAACATTCCACCTTTAGGAGCAAGAGGTGTGGCGCTCACCTGGGTGGTAGCAAAATTGCTAGGGCTGGGAATAAATCTGTTGGCGCGAATAGAGCTTTTGGTAACACTAGCAGCCCTCTGAGTCGGATTCCATCTTCTGCTACTGACAGCAGCTGCGATCCGATTCGGGCGCCATCTACCTTTCCTGACCCTGGAAACAACACTTCGCTTAACCGGTGTTGCACTGGCGATCCGAGAAGTTTGACTTTTTCTTAACCAACTAGGTGCTTTTTTAGAAGTTGGTTTATTCTGAGAGTTAGCAATATTTTGATTCTTGGTATTACTAACAGGAGCTTTAACACAGTTACTGCTGGTAATACCTTGTCCTTTAACGGATATAGCTCGACAACCATTACCCCGTTCTGTGAGAATTACCCGTGGTGCTTCATTATTACGCTTAGTCGCAGCATTGTAATTTGTGGGGTCAATGTAGGCGTTCTTATAGTCTTTGGGCTTGCTTGGTTTTGCCCTACCTACCTTGGGAATGCTAGTTGGTTTGGTAACTGCCGTGCGCGTATTGGACACTGAGGGACGGGCTATGGGCGCAGTAATCTTAACTTTGGGTTTTCCTTCCCTAATGGCAGTGCTAGGCTGGGAAGCCCGAACGGGAGGCTTTTTCTTGGTAGCAAGTGCAGGCTTGATTGGTGAAGTTTTGGTAATTCTAGGCGATACCTTCACTGACACCCGGGGTTTGGGCTTTTTGGCTGCTACAGTTGGTTTAGAACCAGAGCTATTAGCTGGTTTTTGAGAATTACTAGCTCTTTTTTTGAGTACTTGCCTCAGTCTGGCTCTACGTTGGGCAAAATTAGATTTTTGGTTGCTACTCTGAGATTTGGCAACAATCTTAGTTGTGGAAATAACAATATCTTTTTTTAATGGCTTCTTCACTGCTTGTGACTGGGCATTCGTCGCAGTGGGAACAATGTTATCTATAGCCGCAGATTCAGTTTGGGCAAACACCAAACCATTGCCAAGTAAGCTAAAACTACTCAGCCAACAGACACTCCGCATGGGTAGGGAACGCTGCCATGATTGGTGCAACCTTTTATGGGAATTTTGATTGCGTTGCGTCATTTGTTCTCTGGTGTTGTTTTAAATGAGCTTATACAGATTGTCTCAGTCATTGGCTGATTAAATTTATAATTTTTTAGATAAAGAATTATAAATCTAATCAAAGGATTGACAGTAGCCCAGACTAATTGTACCGGGCTGTAAGTAAATTTCTGGTTTTCTGCTCAATCTGGTACCATCGGTCTGTATGCGTACATGAAGCTCCCCTGTGTGAGTCACGCCGACTACAGTGCCGACAGCATTATTGACGCATATGCGATCGCCAATGTTCGTTAGTAGTTGCAGATAGTGGGATATTAATATATTTACCCCTTCTTGAAAAAGGCACTGTATACCGGATTCTATTCCGAGTAAAACTTGAGCAGCCAAACTTTCCAGACTGGGAATTATTTGTTGCCCTGTACTAGCTTGCCACATTTGCAAATTAATGCCAGTTTTTGGCACTGGGTTTGTCCAGTTAATGCCAATTCCAATCAATGCCTGGTTAATTTTTCCCTGATTGATTTTTGTCTCTGTGAGAATTCCCCCTAATTTACGTTGTTCGAGTACTAAATCATTGGGCCATTTGATGGCTAGATCAATTCCACAATTTCGCAATTTCTCAGCCACGCCCCAAGCACTAGCTAATGTTAACTGATAACTATCCCTGGCTGGCAATTGTTGGGGATCGATGGCTAGGGAAAGATATAATCCCCCCCCTGGAGATATCCATTGACGACCCCATTGTCCTTTTCCTGCTGTTTGTTGAGTGGCAATGACTACACATCCAGGTGACGCACCTTGAGCGAGCAAATCCCAGAGAATGTGGTTAGTAGAAGAGACAGTGTCAAAAATATGTAGAGAAAATGGTAAGTAAGCAGATTTACGCCCTCTTTCTAGAGAGGTTTGTAGTTGTTGCCGATTCAATTGCACAAGGTTTAACCTAAATTGATTTGTTCACTTTAGCAAGCAACTTGATGTAATCGCTTTGTATTACATAACTTGAAAATGGTTGTTAGTTGTTAGTTGTTAGTTGATGGTTGACAGCTTAGGTGTGGGAGCCGCAGTCGAGGTATTTTCATCCTTGGTTGTGTACAAACGTCCATGAGAGACTAGCTTGAAAATGGTTGATAGTTGTTAGTTGTTAGTTGTTAGTTGATGGTTGATGGTGCGGAGTCTGTAGGGGCGCATTGCGTGCGCCCTTGAAGAATTAGTCACAAAGCATTTTCAGATCCGCAGGTTGTGGGATTTTCCCGTGGGGGGTGAGGTTTTTTATATGATGATGGTGAAATTGTTTCATCGGGAATGCCCCCTGACTCTTGCCTGATTCATAACCTAGCTGCACAGACAGCAGCGCCAATAAGTCCCACTTGTGGATTTAGCACAATATGTACAGGTATATTTTCTAAAATGCTCCGCATCCTACCCTTTTGAGTAAAATTCAATAAAAAACTACCTGACTGTAATAAAGGAAGGATTTTCGCTGCAATCCCTCCAGCAACATATAAACCACCATAGGGGAGGAGCTTGAGAGCAAGATTTCCTGCTTCTGCGCCGTAAACTTCAACAAATAACTGCATGGCTTTTTCCGAGAGGCGATCGCTTTTTTGTACCGCAGCCATACCAATAGCAGCACCCGGATCGACACTTTTTTCTGGTTTACCTGCTTCTTGCTCCCAGGTTCTCACAACTTGGGCAATTTCTGGTGATTCACTAGCAAGTTGCCGATCGCGCATAAACTGGTAAATGGAAACCAACCCTAAACCAGAAACTACCCTTTCTACGGAAACCCGTTGGATATCATGCTTATCTAACAAATATTTTAGTAGCTGAAACTCTAACTCAGTTCGAGGAGCAAAATCAGCGTGTCCCCCTTCTGAAGCAAAAACTTGGTAGTGTTCTCCCTGTTTAATTAAAAACCCCTGTCCTAAACCAGTTCCCGCACCAATAATAGCGATTGGTGCTTCCAGATTGGGTTTACCAGGTTGTAAAGTACACAAATCTTCTGGCTTTAGCCCCAAAATACCATAGCCAACGGCAGCAAAGTCATTGATGAGGGAAACCTGGGTAATACCAAGCTCGGATTGCAAACGTTCCCCATCCAAAGACCAAGCAATATTCGTTAACTTGGCGGTATTATTAACCACAGGACCGGCAATGCCAAAACAGGCTTTTTGAGGAGTTCCCCCATCTGTTTGTGCCAAAAATTGTTTTACCATTGGCACTAGATCGGGAAAATCGCCGCTACTGTAGCGTTCCTCTGCAATAGTATGTAAATCTTCCTGTGACGATACTTTCACCAACTGCAAAATGGTTTTTGTACCGCCAATGTCTCCTGCTAGTAGTAAAGTCATGCCGATTTTTGATTGTAGATTTTAGATGTGGGATTGATGGGTAATTGGAAATTAGAGAAGTATAAATATTTAGAGGCTAGAGTTTTCAAACCCCTAAGACCCGCACTTCGTGTCGCTTTGCTAACAGGCTAAAGCCCGGAGGCTATACGATCAAAGCCTGCCGGGAGCAGGCTCATACTAAGTTGCGTTCTATTGTAGTAGTTCGAGTTGGTGAGATTGCTTCCTGACGCTCCGCGACCGTCGCAATGACAAAATACTATCTTTGAAAACTTCACTCCTTCCCTCCGAAACCCCGCCCCTACTCCTACTCTGCTCCAAGCCGCTACCGCGTCTACACTCCCTCACTCCCTCACTCCTTCACTCCCAAATATTAGTTAAATCGAACGACTTGTTCTACTTGGGTTAAGTGGGAGGTATCCCCCCTAAGTTCTAATAACCAACCTGGATTTTGGCGGACAACCTTGAATAAGCTACATAAACGGACTTTGTCACCATTATCGGCAATGTCTCCCACCAGTCCTATGGCAGCACCTTTTACAGAAGCTCCATGTCCCACCAAAAGGATATGTTGTGGAGAGTATTCCGCCGCTAAACACCTAGCAGTAATGCCGGAACGTTCTCTGCTTTGTGTTAGAGTTTCTGGATATGTGGCAGCAATATGGGGTGTGTAGCTCGTATCAATGGAGGGAAATTGTTCTGCCAAGGCTGGTGTTGATAATCTTTCTGGTTCCTCCGTCATCCAATCTGGATTGAGCCACTCGCTCAAACCCGTTTCTAGTTTAATGGGTAAATCCAATGTTTGAGCGATCGCATTGGCTGTTTGCACTGTGCGGAGGAAGGGTGAAGCAAAAATATGGTCGATTTTTTCGTTTTTTAAACGTTGGGCTAGTTGCTGTGCTTGCACCATACCATCATCGGATAGGGGTGGATCGTACCGTCGTTCCGCAGTCAAAAACCATTCGGGGTTAACGAAGTCAAGGCGGTTAGCGTGTCTTGCAATCCAGACAGTTTGAGTCATGCACAGATTCCTCAGCTAATACAATATTACCATTTTTGGGATCGGCAACTTGCCACACAAAATCCGCAGTTGCGGCTCATAAGGTTCATATTATGACAAAATTTTTTACAATTTGTAATAGTAAAACTATTGATATCTTTAACAATTATCAGTTACCAGTTTTATCACCTGAATTTATACTTCGCTCGCAACGCTCCGCGCTTTTGAATGCGTGACTTTTGACTTGCGCGCAGCGCAACGCACCCTACTGCTTAGTGGCTAATTGGCTCATTTGATGAAAAGATGAAATATAGCGATATATTTCATGGTAGTATCATGAGTCAAATTGTCGGGACAACAGAAGCTGCATTTTTATTAAATATTTCCATCTCTAGAGTCAAAGTTTTGCTCCAGCAA
>JASJDS010000302.1 GCA_030065055.1 Calothrix sp. MO_192.B10 | reverse complement strand
TAAACCACATCTACTTTGAAACCCATAGTTTTTGCTTACGAATATTCAATCGGTTGAGGTGGGCACGGCATCAGTCAGCTTACAACCTATAGAAGAATATTGTAGGTGCCGTGCCCCGTAAGGATAATTGATTTTTTGGTATTACCCTTGAGGGGAAAACTCCAGTTATCAAGATGGATGAGGTTTAATTCTAAATTCGCTCATTCTAAATTCTGTTCATCCTATGGGAAGGGAGATGATGAACTCTGAACCCTGTCCCAGAGTAGAATTAACCTCCAAAGTCCCCTGATGTTTTGCCACTATAATTTCATGAGCAATGGATAAACCTAATCCTGTTCCTTTACCCACTGGTTTCGTAGTGAATTGGCGGTTAAATATTTTTTGCTTCACTTCATCTGACATACCCACTCCATTATCTTCAATCCGAATCAAGATGCGTTCGCGAAGCGGCTCCTCTGGAGCATCGCTGTGATTATTTACACAGGTTGTAATTCTAATAAAACTTGGGTTTGCCCTGATTTCATCCAAACTACGCCCCTTATTTCCTTCTTTCAGTGCATCAATGGCGTTTGCCAATAGATTCATGAATACTTGATTCAAGGGTCCGGCGAAGCATTCCACTGGAGGTAAATCACCGTAGTCCTTTACCACTTCAATGGCAGGATGTTTACCATGTGCTTTCAAACGGTGCTTGAGAATCAGGAGGGTACTGTCGATGCCTTCGTGAATATCAAATGGTACTTTGGTTGTATTATTATTGTGAGAGAAGACCTTCAAAGAAGTACTAATATTGGCAATCCGCTTACTTCCTTCTTTTAGGGAGGTAAAAATTGTTGGTAAGTCTTTTAATAAATATTTCAACTCAATCTCTTCCGCATGTGCAGCAATTTTTGCTCCAGAACTTTGCTGTTGATAGAGTTGTAGGTGATTGATCAAGTCTTGGACATAAGTCTGAGCATAAGTAATATTACCCTGGATAAAAGTGATGGGATTATTGATTTCATGAGCAACTCCCGCCACCAACTGACCGAGAGCAGACATCTTTTCACTCTGTACTAACTGCAACTGGGAATGCTTGAGTTGTTCTACGGTAGCTGTTAGTTCTGCTGTTTGCTTTTCTAGTGCTTTGTTCAGTCGGCGTATTTGTAGGTGAGTCTTGATGCGGGCTAAAACTTCTTCTTCCTGAAATGGCTTGCTAATGTAATCTACCGCCCCCATACTTAAACCCTTAACCTTATCTGCAACATCAGATAAAGCAGTCATAAATATTACAGGAATATTGCGAGTTTCTTCGCAAGCTTTCAGGCGACGACAGGTTTCAAAGCCATCAATCCCAGGCATCATCACATCTAGGAGAATCAAACTAGGCAGACTGTATTGTAACTGCTTGAGAGCCCTTTCTCCATCAGTGGCGATCGCCACCTCAAAGCCAGCCCCACTTAATGCTTCCGAAATCACTTCCAGATTCATGGGGGTATCATCTACTACTAAGATTAAGTCCTTATCTTCCATGCAATTTTTACTCCGATTGGTCCGTGGATTGCTGAATCAAGTTCTCGATTTTCTCCAGTTGAAAACTCTTGGCCAAATCCAGAATCTGCTGCATAAAAGGGGCATATTCCTGGTTCAATTGCTGGATGCGTGTGGCTTCTTCTGTAAGTTTTTTCAAGCGTCCCTGCTGGGCAAGACTGAGTAACAGTGCTAATTCCTCTGGTGCGGGAATGACAATTGTTGCATTGGGACTAACTGTATCCACTAGGGTATCTGTGGCAAGAGTGGATGGATTATGTTCGTATTGCCATGCAACTTGTAAATGCTTTGCCAATGCTGGGAATAGCTCCTGGGCTTGTAATGGCTTGGCAAGAAAATCATCTCCACCACTATCCAAACTCTGTTGTCGATCCATATCAGACACAGAAGCTGATGAAACAATTACTGGCAGATGTTTTAAAGTTTCCTGATTGCGTAGCTGTTGTAACAGTTCATAGCCATCCATCACAGGCATGGACAAATCGGTGATAATTAAGTCGGGTTGCAGTTGCTTTGCTTTGGCTAGTCCCTCCTCTCCATGTTCAGCTTCAACCACTGCAAACCCAATTGGTTCTAGCAGATTGACTAGTACTGAGCGATTTTCCCACTTGTCATCAACAATGAGGATATTCTTCTGCTCTCCTTGATAACCAATGATATGTTTTCCAGTTGTGGTAGCAGCTGACTTTTGCCATTCAGTAGCTAAGGACAAATCTACATCAAAGAAGAAGGTGCTTCCCACGCCCAATTGACTTTGTACCTGAATTTCGCTCCCCATCAGCTTGACAATTTTGCTACTAATTGCTAGTCCCAGTCCAGTCCCTTCCCCTTGACGTTTTGCCTCTCCCACCTGTTCAAAGGGCATGAAGATTTTGGCAATTGCTTCTGGGGTGATACCAACCCCTGTGTCCTCGATTTGGAAACGGATTTTGTTCTCTGTTGGCGATTGAGTAAGGATACTGACTTTGAAAGTAACCCTACCTTTGTCGGTAAACTTCACCGCATTGCCTAGTAAATTGATTAACACTTGTCGCAGGCGTTTTTCATCTGCCTCCACAGCTTCTGGAAGTTCACCATCGGGAGTATAAATAAATTCAACTTCTTTTTGTTCGGCACGGATGCGGATAATTTCCACAATGCCTTGCAAAAAGGAGGGGAGATATAAACCAGTGGGATGTAACTCCAGTTTACGAGCTTCGATTTTTGAGAGATCGAGAATGTCGTTAATCAGCATCAGCAGATGGGAGCCGCACTGATGGATAACATTGATTCCCTTGTGTTCTTTGTCACCCCAAGTTTGGGAGCGACTGAGGATTTGGGCATACCCCAAAATCCCGTTCAGGGGAGTCCGCAGTTCATGGCTCATATTTGCCAGGAAATCGCTTTTAGCTTGGTTGGCTGCATCTGCTGCTACTTTGGATTTCTTTAGTTGTGCCTGTTCAAAGGATTGTACTCGCCACAGGACAAAAATCATTGTGCTTGCTAACCCTGCCACTACCAGTGCCATAATATTCAAGGGGAGCAGTTGGGAATCAATGTTTTTCCGGGGAATGACCAAAGCAACTGACCAATTGGCTTCCTGCAATGGCAGATAGGCAACATAATTCTCAGCCCCATCCATTGGCATGAGTTTTATACCCTGTTTTCGGTCTACCATCTTTTGAGCGATCGCTGCTAAACTGGGGTTGTTTGACTCCAGTAGGCTAGGGGCGGGCTTTTCTATGGTTGACATCAAGGCTGAATTGGGGTGAACAATTGCTTGTCCTTGGGAGTTCAGTGCTAAGGCATAGCTATTATTTCCGTATTGCAGGCGATTGACAACCTGGGTAACACGAGCAATATTAACGTTGTTGTGGAGTTCTCCAATCGGTGCCTTGGTAGTGTCAGAACCTCCCCAAATGGGTGCTGCAACTACGATGGCAGGAATTCCAGTGGCACGGCTGATGATGGGATCGCCAATATTTGTCTCTCCTGCCATTACTTTACGGAAGAAAGGGCGATCCTTGACGTTTTTCGGAGTACCTCTAGTACCATAACGCCAACCATCGGGCTTGCCGATTGCTAGAAAAGAAATTGACTCAATTCGATCTTTTTCTGCCTGTAAATAAGGTTCAGCAACTGACCAATTCATTGAACGTACAGTAGGAGTATTGGCAAGCATTTCCATCTGTGCTTTCAGAGTTGCCAGCCAGCTATCAATTTCATCCACCCTCTGCTGTACTTGCAACAAAGCATTTTGTTTCAAGTTGTCTAACATCAAGTTACGCACAACTTGATAGCTATAATATGCAGATACGCTGACTACTAAAGTGGTACCACCAATAATCAGCCGCATCAGCAAATTACGTTGCGAACCTACTTTTGTCATAGAATTCTGCCACCGGTGGGTAAACCCTTGCCATTTTGTTATGGAATGAAGAGATTGGGGAAAATTCATAGAATTTCAGGCATGAAGGCTGATGAGTTGACAAATGTTGCACAAATCCTAACTCCAGTGTTTTGCTACTTCTGTATAAATGTCATCGGTACTTCTGCTGAATACAATCTGCTGAGAAACAAAGGCAGGGTCAGAATAATTTGTAATTGATAATTCATAATTCATTGGTCACATCCCCTAATCTTTATTGATCCAGTGTCGGCTGAGTACTGTAACCTGAAAAGTAGGGCGATAGTGATTGCTTGTGTCTTTGTTTTACCCTCATACCCATGACAACAACTAACCAATTCCTCAGCCATCTTAACCCCAGCCAACGCCGTGCGGTTGAACATTTTTGCGGCCCATTGCTAGTTGTTGCTGGTGCGGGTTCCGGTAAAACACGTGCATTGACCTATAGAATTGCTAACTTGATTCTGCAACACCGGGTCGATCCAGAAAATATCCTGGCGGTTACTTTCACCAACAAAGCCGCACGGGAGATGAAGGAAAGGATTCAGAGGTTATTTGCCGAACAATTGGCAATGTCTGAATATGATGAAAAGTTTGATTTGTTACCAGAATACGAACAAACTCAACTCAAATCCAGGGTGTGGCGTAATTACATCAAAGATATGTGGGTGGGTACTTTCCACAGTTTATTTGCTCGGGTACTGCGTTTTGATGTGGAAAAATATGAAGATGAAAAAGGACGCAAGTGGGATCGAAATTTTTCGATTTTTGATGAGTCGGATGCTCAAAGTTTAGTTAAGGAAATTGTTACTAAGCAGTTAAATCTGGATGATAAAAAGTTTGAACCCCGTTCCGTCCGTTATGCCATTAGTAATGCCAAAAACCAAGGTTTTTCTCCCAAGGAATTAGAGCTAGAACGACGGGATTATAAAGGCAGGGTGATTGCTCAAGTCTACAATCATTATCAAGATAGGCTGGCAGAAAATAATGCCCTAGATTTTGACGATCTCATATTATTACCCACCAGACTTTTCCAACAAAACGAGCAGGTATTGGGCTATTGGCATCATAAGTTTCGCCATATCCTGGTAGATGAATATCAAGATACCAACCGCACCCAGTATGAATTAATTCACCAGTTGGTGACGAATGGAGAAAGGAAAAAGAGTAATTGGGATTGGCAGGGGCGATCGGTTTTTGTGGTAGGAGACGCGGATCAATCAATTTACTCCTTTAGGATGGCAGACTTTACCATATTATTAGAATTTCAGCAAGACTTTGGGGATGGGTTGGAAGATGAAGATACCCACACTATGGTCAAGCTAGAAGAAAATTATCGCTCCTGTGAAAACATTCTCCAAGCGGCGAACGAGTTAATTGAAAACAATACCCAAAGGATTGATAAGATACTTAAGGCCACTAGGGGAGCAGGGGAACTAATTTATTGCCATAGAGCCGATGATGAAGTTGCCGAAGCTCAGTTTATTATTAATCAAATTCGCACCCTGGAGAATCAAAATCCAGAATTAAATTGGGGTAGCTTTGCCATTCTTTATCGAACTAACGCCCAATCTCGCCCCTTTGAAGATATTTTAGTGCGCTGGGACATTCCCTATACGATAGTTGGTGGTTTGAAATTTTACGATCGCAAGGAAATTAAAGATGTATTAGCCTATTTAAGAGCGATCGCTAACCCATCGGATACCGTAAGCTTATTACGGGTGATTAACACTCCCCGTCGCGGAATCGGCAAAACCACCATTGATAGTTTGGTCAATGCTTCCCAGGAATTAGGTATCCCCCTGTGGGAAATACTGAGTGATGAGACATCAGTTAATACATTAGCTGGGCGGGCGACGAAATCTGTTAAGGGTTTTGTGCAAATGATTGCTAATTGGCGAGAGGAAATAACTAACCTACCCGTAAGCCAATTGGTACAGGATGTCCTAGAAGTATCGGGCTACGTTGAGGATTTAAAAAAACAGGGCACAGATGAAGCAGAAAACCGCTTGCAGAACGTCCAGGAACTATTTAACGCCGTATTGCAATTTGAGGAAGAGAACGAAGAGGTCAACTTACAAAATTTCCTGGCTAGTACCGCCCTCAGTTCCGACTTAGATAACTTAAAAGAAGGGGATGCAGCAGTTTCCTTAATGACATTACACGCATCCAAAGGTTTAGAATTTCCCGTAGTTTGCGTTGTGGGGTTAGAACAGGGACTATTTCCCAATTACCGTTCCATAAATGACCCCGTCGCCTTAGAAGAAGAACGTCGCCTGTGTTACGTAGGCATTACCCGCGCCCAAGAAAGACTGTACCTTTCCCATGCTCGGGAACGCCGCTTATATGGTTACAGAGAACCTGCACTGCGATCGCAATTTTTTGACGAATTACCAGAGGAATTATTAGCAACCCAGTTCAATCGCCGTAAAAATTATACTAAGGGTAATGGCACTAGACCAACTCAATCTAACAAATACCATCAGGTAAATAAGCAGAATTGGCAGGTCGGAGAAAAAGTATTACATAAAACCTTTGGTGCCGGTGAAATTACTCATGTTTTTGGCGGAGGGAATAAAATTTCTCTGGCAGTTAAATTCGACAACTTGGGGCAAAAAATTGTTAATCCTGCCCAGTTACAAAGTGTAAATTGAATGACTAAAAAATAGACTGGATACAAGCCGTGTGGATTCATCCGTGGAGAGTCAAAAATATTTTTTGAGCTTCAAGCCCCTCGATTCATCAATGGGTTGATAATTCTAAATTCTTCATTCTAAATTCGCTCATTCCCCTTGACGGGCTATACACTGAATGCTCTACCATGACGACGTTACAATAAACCCATAGCAGATAACAGTCTTATCCACAGCCATGTCCATAGCCAAAGAATTAGACACTCCCCAAGACATAACAGAAGATGTTATCTTTCCTCCAGGTGATTTATATAGTGATGAACCTCCTTTGGAAACTGAACTGCATCTAGAGCAAATAATGCTCCTACTTAAATGTCTCAAATGGTTGTGGCGAGACAGAAACGACTTCTATCAGAGTAATACGGGACGTGAGAACCCCTGAGCTTTTAGCCAGGGGATGAAACGGACACGAAAGGTTTTAACCTTTTGTATCTCTTATCCATTGCTCGATCAACTCACTCGCGCTGGTTTCTTCAGCCTTCGCCCTCTCCTGCAACCACTCCCACGAACTAGGAGTTAAATATATACTGTGCCTCGCTTTTACCTCCTCATGCATGAACGG
>JASJDS010000301.1 GCA_030065055.1 Calothrix sp. MO_192.B10 | reverse complement strand
GGGTTGCGCCACTTGACGGCAGTTGACGGCAGTTGCTTTATGCCGGGGAACCCTTTCGGCAGTTACTCCACTTGGGGAGACCCCAAGACCGTACTGCCTCACCACCGCAGTGGCTTACCGTCCGCAACGCTGGCTCCCCAAGACCACACTGTCCTCAAAATCCAAAATTGATTGACCTGTAGAAAGATTTTCTTTACAGTAGTCGCCAATTATGCCTGATATGAGTTAAAGATTGAAATAGCTGGAAATTCACAATCATTTTTTCAACCCAACCCTCACACCAATGACTAACCCACACCAACATTTTAGACCTTTTGCAAGAATATACTTTTGCCAATGGAAAGGTGGGAAAAGTCCGAGGGGAAAGGATTTAGCCTGTTCCCTACCTTGTACAAGAAGTTTCTTGTACCCATACTCAATTTTGACAAAGGTGCAGTTTGTGTCAGGATGAAATCACATTTCCTTGCCCTACTGTTAGACCTTGACATCCAGCCCCGAATCATCTCAATTTAAACTTTTGAGCCTAGCTGCTATCTTCTTCTAAAACTTCCATGTCAACTCTCGTCATTGTCGAATCTCCTACTAAAGCTCGTACCATCCGCAACTACCTGCCATCAACCTATCAGGTAGAGGCTTCCATGGGTCATGTCCGGGATCTACCCCAGTCGGCTAGTGAAATTCCCAGCACTGTTAAAGGGGAGAAATGGGCGAAACTGGGGGTAAATGTAGAATCCGACTTTGAGCCACTGTATGTTGTCCCCAAGGATAAAAAGAAAGTTGTGACTCAGCTTAAAGAAGCATTGAAAACGGCTTCGGAATTGATCCTGGCGACGGATGAAGACCGAGAAGGTGAAAGTATCAGTTGGCATTTGTATCAGCTGTTAAAGCCCAAAGTTCCCACCAAGCGCATGGTATTTCATGAAATTACCAAAGATGCGATCGCTAAGGCTTTAAAAAATTGTCGCGATATTGATGAACAGTTGGTTCGTGCCCAGGAAACTAGGAGAATTTTAGACCGATTGGTGGGTTATACTCTTTCTCCCCTGTTATGGGAAAAAATCGCTTGGGGATTATCTGCGGGTCGGGTACAATCCGTTGCAGTACGGTTGTTAGTCAAGCGAGAACGACAGCGCCGTGCCTTCCATCAAGGTTCATATTGGGATTTAAAAGCTACGTTGATCCCAGCAGGAGAGAAAGCTAATTCCAGCCATTCTTTCACTTCCCAGCTAGTTACCCTAGGAGGAACTAAGTTAGCTACTGGTAGTGATTTCGATCCCAATACGGGACAAATTACAGTCGGACGCAATGTGGTGTTGCTGTCCCAAGCTGAGGCTGAAGCACTCCAAGAACGCTTGAGTGGCAAAACCTGGACAGTTACAGACATAGAGGAACGCCCAGTCACTCGCAAACCAGCCCCACCCTTTACTACTTCTACCCTGCAACAAGAAGCGAACCGCAAACTCCGCCTTTCTGCTCGGGAAACCATGCGGACTGCTCAAAGTTTGTACGAGCAAGGTTATATTACCTATATGCGGACTGACTCCGTACATTTATCCGAGCAAGCGATCGCAGCTGCCCGTAGCTGTGTGGAACAATTGTACGGTAAGGAGTATTTAAGCCCGAAACCCAGGCAATACACCACCAAATCTAAAGGAGCGCAAGAAGCCCACGAAGCCATTCGCCCCGCCGGTAGCAAATTCCGCACCCCCCAAGAAACAGGTTTAAGCGGTAGGGAACTGAAACTTTACGAGCTGATTTGGAAGCGCACCGTCGCCACCCAAATGGCAGATTCCCGGCAAACCCAAATTTCAGTACAACTAGAAGTCGAAGATGCTGGTTTCCGCTCCTCTGGTAAGCGGATTGACTTTCCCGGATTTCTACGTGCCTATGTGGAAGGTTCTGACGATCCCGAAGCAGCACTGGAAGACCAAGAAATTATCTTACCCAATCTCACCATTGGCCAACATCCCCAATGTACTGACTTAGAAACAGTAGGACATGAGACTCAGCCACCTGCTAGATATACGGAGGCTACCTTGGTGAAAACCTTGGAAAGTGAAGGCATTGGTCGTCCTAGTACCTACGCCAGCATTATCGGCACCATCATTGATAAAGGTTATGCCCAATTGGTGAGTAATGCCCTGGTGCCATCTTTTACAGCTTTTGCTGTGACCAATTTACTGGAAAACCATTTTCCGGATGTAGTTAATCCCGGTTTTACTTCCAAAATGGAGCAAACCTTGGATGATATTGCTACGGGTGAAGCAGCTTGGTTGCCTTATTTACGAGAATTTTATCTAGGAGAGGAAGGTTTAGAAACTTTAGTTACAGAACAAAAGAGTAAAATAGATGCCAATACAGCCAGGACTGTATTGCTGGAAAACTTAGATGCAAAAGTCCGGATTGGTAAATATGGTGCTTATGTAGAAAAAGAGAATGGTGAAGATGTAGTTACAGCTTCCATTCCCAAAGATTTAACTCCTGCGGATTTAGATCCGGAAAAAGTAGAAACTCTTCTCAAACAGAAAACTTCTGGTCCGGATAAGGTGGGAATCCATCCAGAAACTGCCCAACCAATTTATCTACTCATCGGTCCCTATGGTCCTTACGTACAATTGGGTGAAAAAACCGAAGAAACTCCTAAACCCAAGCAAACATCCTTACCCAAGGGTGTGAAACCAGAAGATGTCACCTTAGAAATGGCTGTAGGTTTATTGTCCCTACCACGAACATTAGGAACCCATCCCGAAACCGGTGCTACCATCCAAGCTAGTTTGGGGCGTTTTGGTCCCTATGTAGTCAATAAAAAAGGTCCTGAAGGCAAGCCAGATTATCGCTCCTTGAAAGGGGAAGATGATGTATTGACAGTTACCTTGGAAAGGGCATTAGAATTATTATCCCAACCGAAGAAAGGTAGGGGGGGTGGCAGAACTAAAGCCGCCTTGCGGGAATTGGGAGCGCATCCAGAAGATAATGAACCCGTAAATATTTACGATGGTCCCTATGGTCCTTACATCAAGCACGGCAAAATTAATGTTAGTATCCCAGAAGGGCAATCTGTTGAAGAAATTACCTTAACTACAGCAGTTGATTTGTTAGCTAGCAAAGCAGCAACTACTAAATCAACTAAATCGACTCGTAAAAAAACTAAATCGACCACAACAAAAACCAAGACTAGTAAAACTTCTACGAAGAAGAAACAAACTACAAAAGCTAGTCAGGAAAGTAAGTAGTTATTTAACTGATTGGCGATCGCTATTAACAATATGTGTCAACCGCTACCCTGCACCGAACCCCTGCGGTGAACGGGTCAGTCAAAAATCAAGAGCGGATATCCCTCTCCTTAATCAGGAGAGGGAAGATTTTTACGCAGTAAAAAGCGAGGGTGAGGTTCAATTATAGATTTGCATATTATTACTTATTACTTATTACTTAAGTGAGATCCCTAACAGTGGAAAATTCACAAATACTATTAAATGGGCAATAATGACAGTGATACCCTGGATTGGGGGGGAATATGGTACTAAAATTTTTGTCCCCTTGTTGATATTTTCGTAAATCTTGTTGGTGTTTTTTGGCAATATGAGCTAACTCCCATTCCACCCTATCTAGTTCACTTTTTGTGACTTTGATAATTTCCGATTGATGGCAGTATTCTACATTATAAAACGAAGCGATCGCTTTAAAGCCAGGATAAAGATAACGAGCCGCGAGCAAATAAACTAAAGCCTGTCGGCGGTCAAAAGGGGATTTACCGGTTTTAAAATCTAAAATATGTAAAATACCAGCAGATTCGGTAAAAATGCAGTCCATAGCTGCATACAAACGGAAACAATAATCTGCTCCTTGGACAAAAATAGGCTTGGGAAAACCTTCATCTCCACGGCTTAAGAGGAGGATGCGTTTGCCCAAAAGGAATGGTGCATTTTGATAATTTTGTAAAATTTGCCTGACACGCTTTTGTACTTCCTGCACACAGTTATTTAATTTCAGTATTTTGGCTACTCGCTCCACACCATCTGGTTTGCGTAACAGATGTAAATTGTGGTGAAATTCATAAATCCCTTTTTGTGCTAACAAGCCGATGCGCTGGGATGGTGTGGCTTGCCTCGATAATGCCTTCACTTGTGGCTCTTGCTGCCTAGCTTTGATAAATCCCCTTCTCATTTGACAATGCCAGCGTTTTTTACCCCCACAAGGGGCACATAAAGACCAAAGGTAATAACTGGCAGAGGGTCGAATGGGGATTGACATTACTCAGATTCAATGAGAGAAAATATAAATGGGCTGTTTAGGCATTTTCCTGTTCCATGAATTGATTAATGGGAAAAGAGTAAGTGGCAATACCAACTGCCCACAGCTATATCAGCAAAAAATCATGTAGGTAGGCAAAACTAGCAATGACTTGAAATTCTTCGTTTGTAACAATTTTGTTGGTTAAAAATTTGCAGTCAAGTGGAAATTGCCTGTATACACAACTTGCCAATTCCTCAAATTACTGACACAAGTTTGTTGTTGGTTGCGATGGTTGCTATTACTAATCCCATACAGAGCAAGCTTTTGCTGCTATGGATTGGTTGATGATATTTCTCCACCTAGGTAAATGCCTACAATACCCCTCACTTCCATAGTGGTGAGATATTGACGTGGATAACTAGTACAGCACGGCGCAAATAAAGCAACCATTTATAAAATGTCAAAGCAAGAGTTCACAATACTTTTGACCCCTTCGGAGTGAATCCTTCGGATACGCTCCGCGAGCGCCATTTGCTTTATGCCGGGGAACCCGTCCACCGCAATGGCTCACTTTTGACTTTTGACTTTTGACTTCCGCGTAGCGGTACTAGGGATGTTCCGGGAGCAACACCGAGGAGGTGATGCTGCCAAAGGTAGTCGTTATAGGAGCGAACGCTAGATGGTCTATGGTATTACAAATTCAAGGATTACTGATCCTATTGTGACAAATATTAGTGGAATTGCTAAGCTATGAATGGGAGAAGAAGTTGAAAATTAACCAAAAGTTCAAATTTAGTTCAAATCTTGTGGTTTCTGTATCGGCTGTTCTATGGATAACTAGAACAGAACTATTCACGGATAAGTTGTTGTTTGCCGGGAGTTAACAGTTATTGATTAGCAAAGGCAATATATAGCCTGGAATGGGAGATATTTTTCCCTGTTCAAATTCTACTATCTCAGCTGGCTAATGGGTATCTTATAGGTGAAACTGCGATGAAAACAGTTGCAAATTTGATCTCATCCATAATTATAGCTCTTTGGGTAGTAGCGATCGCTATCCTCTCAGTACAAAACTATACCCCTGTATCGTTGAAGTTTTTTACTTTCCGGTCAATTCAGATACCCTTTGGGATTTTACTGGCTTTCAGCGCTGGTATAGGAATGGTTGGCATGACAGTAATACAACCCTTGTGGAGTATTGGCAGTTCCAGACAGGGAAATAACATCTTAGACGATGATGCCGAATTTTTTGTTGAAGAAGAAGACTTTTGATGTCTGATTAGGGGTAAATCACAGTGACAAGCATTTCCATTAATTTACCAGAAAATGTGTTTTCTGACATACACAAACAACCAAATGAATTTGTTCAGGAAATGCGAATCGCAGCTGCTATCAAATGGTATGAGTTGGGTGCTGTATCGCGCTTACAAGCAGCAGAAATTGCGGGTTTAAGTTGCTCGGAGTTTACTGATGCTGTCTCCCGTTATCAAATTTCTCCCCTAGCCGATGCACCACAGGAGGAAATCAAAGCAGTTGATAGCAATCAACCAGAGTGTGATATCCAAAGCAAATTGTCTCTCCAGGAAATCGCTGCTTTACCCATAGAAGAACGTCATAAACTGCTAGTTCCTTTAATCGCTGCGACAGCAGAAGACTTCTTTAATGATCCTGAGTTGACGGAGTTTTAAATTCTGGTAAGAAAATTAGGGGAATCAGTAAAGTAGAGTAGGAGTCTGTCAATTTTCAATTGATGGGTAAAGGTAAATCGAAAGCAGTGAAAAATTATCCATCAAGATAAACCTTGACCAAAAAATAGACTCTCACCAAGCCCCCGGATTTATCCGTGGAGAATCAAACATTTTTTTGGGAGTTTCATTAGCCCTTCGATTTAACGATGGGGTAACTGTTAGCGCAGCACAAGAGTGCAGGAGGCTAACTGATAACTGAAATGACGTGTGGTAGTGCTAGATATTCATAATGTTGTCTCCAATCCGTAGTCCTGAAAGGAAAAGTAGGCTACCCAAATTGAGAGAAGCAAGGATTTTCTGGTATCAAAGGTTAAAGACAGCTAGACGTGGGCGATGAGATAGATATGAGATGAACAATCCCAAACGTGGGGAAATTTGGCTGGTACAACTCGATCCCACTGTAGGGCAGGAACTCCGAAAAACTCGACCAGCTGTGGTAATTAATTCAGAATTGTTTGCCATGATTCCTATGCGGATTATTGTTCCTTTAACCAGTTGGCAAGAACAATTTCAGGAACGTCCTTTCATGGTAGCTATTCATCGAAGTGAAGAAAATGGTTTAGCCCAGGATTCTGCGGGCAATTTGTTGCAAGTCCGCAGCATTTCATTGGAGCGTTTTGTGGCTCGTTTGGGGCAGGTGTCTCAAACAGTTTTACAGGAATTATTAGCTGGTTTAGTAATTTGTGTAGATTATGAATCGAAGTGAAGAATCACAATTCATGTTCAGAATAACAGGTAGGAAAGAGCCATAATAAATTAGCTCAAAAAGAAACTTATTACCCTATTAACTTAAACCAATCGGGTAAACAATCTGTAGCAATTTAAAAAATTATACTTATTCAGCCATTACACATATAGGAATCCGGTTTGACTTTTGAAAAACACGTAGGGTGTGTTACCACGAAGTGTAACGCACCATCCGGTAATATTTTCGGTGCGTATAGCCCTAGGCTCATAACTTGCACCATTCTCAATTAGCCCAAATGTCCGCCTAGGAATTAATTCCTAGGCTCAAAGACAAAGTCTGATAAATCAGACTAGGCAAGGCTGGAGAGCGCGTTTCAACGTGC
>JASJDS010000300.1 GCA_030065055.1 Calothrix sp. MO_192.B10 | reverse complement strand
ACCTTCGATGCAACTGCTATTGGTAACAACGGTTTCGCTGAAGCTGACGTTGCTTTAACTGTTACCGGTGGCTTAGTTGAAGCTGGTGGTACCTTAACAGCTGGTGTTGACTAATCCCAGCTAGGAATTCATTGCTGCCCTTGTGAGGGCAGCAATATATGAACAGAAACAAACCGTTCACAAACAAAATCCCAAAAACAATTTAATTAATTCTCAGGAGAGAAAACCAATGATTATTAATGACCTAAACTACTTAGAAGTTTCCAACGAAGAAGTTGTTGGTGGTTACTACGGCGGTAGTGCTGAAAAAGATGTAGATATCGATCTTGATGTTGACCAAGATTTCGATGTTGATGTTGATGTTGATATCGATAAGAACGTTGATATCGATGCAACTTCCACTGTAGACATTACTGGAAACTTCGGTTCATTAACCTTCGATGCAACTGCTATTGGTAACAACGGTTTCGCTGAAGCTGACGTTGCTTTAACTGTTACCGGTGGCTTAGTTGAAGCTGGTGGTACCTTAACAGCTGGTGTTGACTAATCCAAGTTAGGAATTAATTGCTGCCCTTGTGAGGGCGGCAATAATTGAATCTTAGCCTAGCTGATAAAATTTAGCCTGCTTGATTTAATCATAATTAAGCAGGCTTTACATGAGTAATTGTAGAGCTATCTGCCTAGAGTCATATCATGTCCGGGTAATTAGTTACGATATCAAATTTCCAGAGTTTTTATATTTCAAAATTTCAGCGTTACTTTTATCGTAAGTGTTTAGGCGAACATGATATCACTCATAGTTACCACGGTGAGTTATCAAATATTCTAACTACATAATTTAGTCTGATTTTGCTGCTGATGTAAGAGTCAGCAAACTCCCTAAATAATTGTTAATGAAACCATAATACTTAAGACTTTAGGAGATCAATAATATGGCTTTTTTTCGAGGAACTAACGGAGATGATATACTCGAAGGTACTCCCGTGGGTTCACTTGAGCCTGATACCATCTTAGGTCGTCGTGGAAATGACGTAATAAGAGGGTTTGATGGTAACGACGAGTTATTGGGAGGCGACGGCAATGACACGATCGAGGGAGGAGAGGGAAACGATGTTTTAAGCGGTGGAGATGGTGACGATCTCCTTCAGGGAGGTGATGGTGATGATACTCTCACTGGTGGTGGTAATAGTCGAGACCCTGTAACTAGAGAATTTGTTGGTGTTGAGACTCTCGATGGAGGTGCGGGGAATGATGTTATTGCTGGTGGATTTGGTGATGACCTTATAGTTGGGCGCGATGGTAATGATACAGCTACAGGTGGCTCTGGTAATGACACCATATTCGGTGGTGCCGATAATGACGAACTCCTAGGAGGTACTGGTGACGACGAAATCACTGGAGAAAGCGGCGACGATGTGATTGCAGCTTCCACTGGTAACGATCTAATTTTTGGAGACAATGATTTCTTTGGAGCCCTCGGTGGTAATGACGAGATAAATGCGGGTTCGGGAGATGATACGGTATTTGGTGGTGCCGGCAATGATACCATTCTAGGGGGTACTGGTAATGATTTCCTCGATGGAAGTGACGGCGCTCTAACTACTCGGGATTTCAACGGTAATGACGATATATTGGGAAGTGCAGGTAGCGATACTCTCGTCGGCGGTTTTGGTAGTGATACCCTCAATGGGGGCGGTCTTACAGCTGAGGAGGTAGATGTACTAATTGGTGGTTTATTTGTTGATGTTAACGGTGACGGTGTAGCAGATCCAATCCGTGAGAGTCAAATCGGTGGTGCTCCAGTCGGTGCAGACGTATTCATTCTCGGAACCGAATCAGCTGTTTTATACACTGGCGGTACTGGTACCTTGGGCGTAGACGATCGCGCGTTAATTCTTGGCTTTGAAAGAGGTATCGATAAAATTCAGGTGAATGAGTCATTGTTGGGAGGAGCACAAGTGACTCTTGCTGTTGGCAATGTGATAGCAGGTAGCACAACAATTTTGGTTGGTAACGAAATCATTGGAGAGGTGCGTGGTGTGGGCATTGATCGCTCTGACTTGATCATTGTCTAAAAATTGCAATTCTATGGCTAAGTAAAAAATACACCAATGCATCTACAAAAGCGAGTATCCCAAATATTTAAATTTGTAGTGCGGACCGGAAAGCCCGCTTTGTATATCAAGGGAGCTTTCCGGCTCACACTACCGCATATTTTTGAAAAATTGGGATGCTCTCTCTACAAAGTTTCAGGTGGGCATTGCCCACCTAGCTACAAAATCCAAGCGATGGTCATGAATAAAAAACAGGGTGTTGCACAATATAGGGAGGGATGAAACAATGAACCGCATTAAACGCGTAGCAGCTTCCTTTCAGGTGGGTGAAAAGCAGGCGAATAAAGGATTTTCTGCCAGGGATAAAAAAGAAAATCATTCTGCAAATATGCAACGCCAAAAAAAGAAATCTAGTAATATCCAATCCCTGATAAAAATTGCTTTACAAAAGCATAATTCCGGTCAATTAGAAGCAGCCATCAGTTACTATGAACAAATATTAAAAATAAAGCCCGATTTCGCGGATGCTCATGCTTGTTTGGCGGATGTACTAGACAAACGGGGTAATTCATCAGCGGCGATTGAATCTTACCAACAAGCTGTCAAGTTAAAACCTGACAATGTTGAGGCTTATTGTAATTTGGGAATTATATTTAGCAAACAAGGTAAGCTAGAAGCTGCGGTGGAGGCTTATCAACAAGCTTTAAAAATCAAACCAGACTCCTTTGAAGTCTATTGTAATTTGGGTAATGCACTCAAAAAACAAGGTAAACTGGAAGCTGCTGTGGAAGCTTATCGACAAGCTTTAAAAATCAAACCAGATTTGGATAGAGCTAAATTTTTTATTTGTATAAATCAACTACCAATTATTTATAAAAGTTCTGCAGAAATAGAACTCAAGCGAAAGAATTATCAACGCCACCTGGAAGATTTAGCTCAACATTATCAGCAAGCTAGTTCCCAAGAGTTAAAAAAGTCCACAGATGGGGTAGGAGTATCTCAACCTTTTTATCTGGCTTATCAAGGCTTAAATGACCGCGATTTGCAGAAAATCTACGGGGAAATGCTGGTTCACATAATGTCAAATTCCTATCCCCAGTGGAGTCAGGACATTTCCTTACCTGATTTACAACCAAACGAGAAAATTCGCATCGGTTTTGTCTCTGGACATTTTTACAGACATTCCGTTTGGAAAATCCCCACTAAGGGTTGGGTAGAAAACCTCGATCGCAGTCAGTTTGAACTATTTGGTTATTATACCAACACTGCCTCAAAACAGGATGAGGAAACTGTCAAAGCAGCCAAAGCATTTGACAAATTTACTCAAGGTCCTTTACCTCTGGAAAAATGGGCTGATACGATTCAAAAAGACAAGTTACACGTCCTAATTTTTCCTGAGTTTGGCATGGACCCCACAACAGTTAAATTAGGATGTCTCAAACTAGCTCCTACTCAAGTTGTCTTTGGAGGACACCCAGAAACAAGTGGCTTCCCAACCATTGACTATCACTTGAGCAGCGATTTAATGGAACCGGAGAATGCTCAAGAGCATTATACCGAAAAGTTAGTTAGACTACCGAATCTGGCAATTCATTACACACCTTTGGAAATTCCACCAAAGCCTGTATCTAAAGCGGATATTGGCATTGCAGAAGACGATATCATGTTCTGGAGTTGCCAATCCTTATACAAATATCTACCCCAGAATGATGATGTTTTTCCCAGAATTGCTCGGGATGTAGATAAATGCAAATTTGTGTTTATCGAAAATGAAGGTGAAGGTGTAACGGAAATATTCCAACAACGGCTAAAACAGTCTTTTGAGGAGTTTGGACTCAATTATGAAGATTACTGCATCTTTTTACCGCGCTTAAAAGGTGGGAAATTTGCTGGAGTCACAGCCATTGCTGATGTCTTCTTGGATAATATTGGTTGGTCGGGAAATAATACAACCATGGAATCCGCTGCCTTCAATGTTCCAATTCTTACCTATCCCCAGGAAATGATGCGGGGGCGACATGTGTTAGGCATCCTGAAGATGATGGGCATTGAAGAGACCATCGCATTTAGTAAAGAAGAATATGTGCAAATTGCCATCCGTCTGGGGACAGATACTGAATATCGCCAACACATATCCCAGTTAATTGCCCAGAACAAGCACAAATTATATAACGACCTCAAACCAGTTCGAGCTTTAGAAGAATTTTTGATTGATGTTGTTGGCAAACCAAAGGCATCTACCACAGATAATGTTGCTGACACTTTACGCTTGGCAATTAAAGAACATAGAGGTAATAATCTAGAGTCAGCCGAGTCAGGTTACCAACAAATTTTGGCAATCCAACCAAACCACCCAGAAGCACTATACGGTTTGGGTATGGTGGCACAACAGAAAGGTGAACTGCAACAAGCAGAGGAATTTTTAAGTTCAGCCGCACGGGAGCAACCAGAATCAGTTAAGATTTGGTTTGCTTTGGGTAATCTCTACCAACTTCAAGAGCAATTGCCACAGGCTGAAGATGCTTACAAAAAAGCGATCGCTCTGCGGCCAGACGCAGCATCAATTTATAATAACCTCGGCTATACTTTGGAACAACAAGGTAAATGGTCCCAAGCAATCAGTTGCTATCAAAAAGCTTTGCAAATTCAGCCTAATTGCGTGGAAGCGGATATCAACTTAGGGAATGTACTTCATGCCCAATCTAAGCTCTCCTCTGACAAAAAAGTTTATTATGCAAAACTAAATTATAAGCTGGGTCTTGCTCGGAAAAAAGCAAGAGATTTAAAAAATGCTGAGGTTTACTTCAAAAAAGCCTTAGAATTGAATCCCGACTACAAAGAAGTTCGTAGGTGTTTGTCAAATATTTACGAAAGTCAGCCAACAAAAGTTTAACCAACTTTTCAATCAGGGCAAGGTGGGCATTGCCCACCCTACTTTATTATTATAAATAAACGTTAGGACTACGCAATTAGGCTAACGGTGAGCGAAGTCGAACCGTTAGGACATGGTTAAACGCAGCAAACCTATGAACAGTAATCTTTTGAATGGGTTACTTTTGAACTGCGCGTAGTTATATATGTCTTTCTGCTTGCCAATTTATGATTTTGTCAGGCGTTCTATTATGGTAATAAATAATCAATAATGCCTGGATAATCGAGGCTTAAATTAAACATTTAACTTACTTTTTTCGTCGATCATAATTATTAGATATACTCATCAATAAAAGGGTCAAAAGATGTTGATTTTTAATTCAAAAAAAGTATAATATAAAAGTAGGCAATTAAATAAATAATTGCCTACTTATCAAATTCCCAAAACAAGTTAGTAATTCCTGGGAGAACCTCCCATTTTCCATATCTGAGCCATCAAGTCGCTGGGAAGGTAATTAGGTAAATTCTATTTACTTTATTCCTTCCTTGCCCTCACTTTCACTTATTTAATGCGTCCACATTAAATAATATAAGGGCTAGACTGTGGCTTCTTGTCTATCACGGTTAAATGGTTAGTATTACCAGATATTCATATTTTATGCAAAACAAAAAATATTGTCAAGCTAATTGACGGCGATGCTCCTCTGAAGCCGCCTGAGGGCGATGCTCCAGAGGAGCTGCCTGAGGGCGAACGCAGTCACATTGGCTAGTTTGTTTCTATGAATATGTTATCTGGCAACAGTTCTAGGGGTGATGTCAAATCTAACCCTAGTTCTATTTTTGGTAGCGATCAATCAGCACCATTTTCATCAAAATCGGCTTAGTTTGGGTTGTACTTTGCTTCTCCCGAATGGGTGAAATGTAGGCTTACCACAAGCAGAGTTTGCAGGATAGTCTTCAATGCAGGGTGACCCAACAATAGCGCGAATTTGTTGGATGTTACTTTCACTCTCCCCACACTGCATTATTGATTAGCTTGAATTTCAGAAGAAGCATCATGTCAAACAAGCGGTTAAAAATTGAGAACCTAGAAAATCTGCAAGAGATAACTACTGAAGAATTTTCTGCGATTCAAGGTGGTTTGACTCTAGCAGCAGAGTATGAGGAAACAATTGTAATAGACTCAGAACCAATTCATTGGGAGCCATATCCCAAACCATATCCCAAACCATATCCCAAACCATATCCCAAACCATATCCGTGTGAATATTATGTCTTCAAGAGTGAGACAGGAGAAGAAATCCATCTCGTGTCGTGTCCTGTCATCCTGTAACTTCCATTTGTATTTTTGGTAGCGAAGGGCACCATTTTCCTCAAAATTGGCTTGGTTTGGGTTTGTACTTTGCTTTCACCGGATGGGTGAAATGTAGGCTGACCACAAGCAGAGTTTGTAGAATAGTCTTCAATGCAGGGTGACCCAACAATAGCGCGAATTTGTTGGATATTACTTTCACTCTCCCCACACTGCATTATTAATTAGCTTGAATTTCAGGAGAAGCATCATGTCAAACAAGCGGCTAAAAATTGAGAACTTAGAAAATCTGCAAGAACTAAACGGTGAGGAAGTTTTTTCCATCCAAGGGGGACTATCCTTAGAAGCGAAGGTTCAAGTTGACAGCGTCGAAACTGATCAACTCATTACAGATAAACTCATTTATGTAGATCCAGAAAAACCTGTATATGAGCCTTATCCTTTGCCCCCTTATCCCTATCCTTGTTATCCCACCAAACCTCACATCAAACCATCGGATGACGGTAGTATAATCGCTTATCCTTGTTATTGTTATGTCATCCTCTAACCTTCTGTAAACATATCTTGCACTCTCTCCATCAGGGCTAGAGCGTGTTTTCAGAGCCAAAATTTGCATAAATTGTAGGTTGGGTTGACCCACAGCATGATTTATTTCAAGGTGGGAATGTGGGCTAAACCACATTGTTGCAAGTTGTCAGTTGGATATTACTTTCACTCTCCCCACCCTGCATAGTTTTCAATGCAGGGTGACCCAACAATAGCGCGAATTTGTTGGATATTACTTTCACTCTCCCCACACTGCATTATTAATTAGCTTGAATTTCAGGAGAAGCATCATGTCAAAC
>JASJDS010000299.1 GCA_030065055.1 Calothrix sp. MO_192.B10 | reverse complement strand
GGCTAGATTGGCTGATATATCTTCAAACAGCTCTAGCTGTCTAGCCGAGTTTCCAGGCACCCGCCGTTTGCTCTTACGAGCGGCGCGTCTCCTTTTACCCTCTGTTGATTCAGAGGTGGACATTTCAAACAGTCTAAGCAATACCCAAAACCTTACGTAACACTGCTTGATCTTCCACTTTGGCTTTTAAACGACCATTTTCAATGTCTCGAATCCAGCTTTGGCTTTTACCTGCCAATTTCGCCAACTCTCTCTGGGAAAGATTAAGATTTTTCCGTGCTTGACAAATCTGTTCTCCCAATAAACCTCCAGCAGTTTTGGAATTTTTTCTATACCGAGAATCTCGCTTTTTATCAGCCTTAGCCATGTGCTGCTCCCAATCTGGAGGTAATTCAAAGGATAGAATCCGCGCATTCATTAATTGATTCCATTTACCACGAGGCGCAGTATCCGTTAAGCAATTTTTAGCACCAGCATCATTAATCCAAAATTCTAATGCTTCATCGGGATCTTCGGGAATATCCATCAATTTTGCCCATAATGGTTGTATTTCTGGGGGATAAGTTACCGGGTCAAATATTGCTTTAATACCATGATGGTTGAGAACTTCTAAATCTTTCTCAAATGTACGTAGTAAGCGTTTGCGTTCCTGTCTGTGGGTAGAAGCTATGGCAACTTTCTCTTCTCCATAGGCAACACGCATGAGGGTAGGAACCATAATCCGCTGTTCTTTGCCCATTTTGGCTTTAAACAGCAACCATAGCATTAATCTGGCTGTTCCTTCATGTTGCTGCCAAATGCTCATGACGGTGGTTAGCAGAGTTCTAGGCAAACTACCATATTGATAAAATGCTTTCCTGTCTTTACATCCTTGTCTGTTGAGGAAATGTTTTGCCCAAATACCAGCTCTAATTTTAAAGGTGATACCAATCAAGTATTGACAACCATTTCTGTCTTCTTGGAAGTAATTCTGCATTCCTTGCAGGTGCCATAGGGGAGTTTCTGCAAAGGAAAATTCCTGAATTCGACCTTGTCTAAACCATTTGACAGAAACCAGTAGGGAGCAAGCCTGTTGCAATAGATTTTTAATTAGATTTAACTTAACAGCTTTACTGAGGTCTTTACGTTTTTCCAATCCCAAATATTTCTCGATTTGGCGATTGTCGATGGTAAATACCTGTTCCCAAGGTTTATCTAGGGTGGTAGCATGGGCGGCTAAGATTAAATGCAGACAAGCTGCTCTGATATCTAGGTTTTCAATTACTCCTAACTCTGTGGTGCTTTCACTTAACGGTTCCTTTACAGTATCTCTAGCATCAATATGAAAAGCTATTTCTCCTCGACCTTGATTCACTTGTCTACGGTAACAAATTCTACCCTCTTCATCTGTTTCCCAAGGTAGGGAAGTTCTTTGTGCCAGGATGTTACAAGCTTCCCAAATGACTATTGATGATGCAAAGGGGTTGCTCTTACCGTTGGCAAATAAGTCTGGACTGGTGGCTTCCCTTGGTTCAACTTTACATCTCCCTCTTTTTGCTTGTAAGGGGATAGGGGAGTCGTTAGGACATACGGTTACACACTGTGGTTCGGGATAATAACCTTCACAGTTATTACAAAGTGAAGGATCTATCCAATATTTATCATTTTCTCTTCTAATCGCACCCGTGGGACATTGGGGCCGACAATTGTCACATCCAAGACAACTTTTATTAGGAATTGTATAAGGCATAAGGCTATTGCCACTTTACTCTTTGAGATGTTTGGCTCTAGTCTTCCTCGGATGTGTCCTGATTTTCTCAATCCTCTTCCTACACCCCCCAATTTGATAATTTTGATGACACAAATTATTTATGTTATTTGCTATCAAAATTACCAACACCAATATTCGGACTCAGCATCCAACTGGAAGAGACTCAAGACTTTTATATTGAGCCTAAGTTTCAATATTTCTTCTCTATACATTTCATATAGTTGATGAGAAATTTGTTATGGATGAGCCAACAAATCCTTTTATAGCTCACATTTACTCGATTATTCAAGGATATTTTATTTTTCACCAAAATTCCTGAGTGCTGTTGTTATTGACTAACATTTATAACTCAAAAAAATGGTTTTATGACGATTGTTAAACATATTAATAATTCTAGACAATGATGACAATAAAATGCAAAGGTAATTCTTCATGATGCCCAGATACCCGACTTCTTTAATAAGTCGGGTATCTAAACTCGGTTGGTGCGTTACGCTACGCGATAACACACCCTACGTGTTTTAGGTACAGGCGCAGGCTACACCAACAAAAATCAAATAATAATCCTATATTTATGAAAAAATCTCACCTAATGGGATAATATGTCATTTTGTTTGAATATGATGGCAATTATTATCAATTATTTGGTTTGACAAAAAGTTACAAATCGTATAATAATTTAGCTTTAAAGAATACAAATTAAATATTGGTAAAATTATATTTGTTTACATCATTAACATCTAATTTAGATTATCTTAATATGAGCGTAACAAACCACGCAAACCAGTAGATTAGATTGCAAAAGGTACGTTCATGGCAGTAGTAACAGGATTAACATTTGGTGGTAGTACTTGGACTCCAAAATTTGCTAAATCAATTGATGAAGAAAAATGCATTGGTTGTGGCAGATGTTATAAAGTGTGTGGTCATAACGTGCTGGAATTGAGAGCAATGAATGAAGAGGGTGAATTTGTGGATGATGAGGATGATGATGAAATCGAAAAGAAAGTGATGGTAGTTGCTCATCCTGAAAACTGCATTGGTTGTGAAGCTTGTGCGAGAATTTGCTCTAAAAGTTGCTACACCCATGAAGCTGCTAATAATTAGCACATTCATTTATGGTAGTTAATGATTGTTTTTGGATTCACTTTTGGATCGATACAAATCTATATGTTTAGGAGTTTTGGTCAGGAGAATATAGGGGAATATAAATTTGCTGCGATCGCATTAAATGTTCGTAGTAAACTAATACGTAAATTACTAGTTGTAACTGATTAACTATTGGTAGTTAACTGTTAACACTCCTTAACTAAGATTCAAGATGAATGGTGAATTGACAGGAACAATAGAGTTCCCTGATATATCAGGCTTTTTCGCCTGGAAAGCTGAGAGAGAATATTCATAACTGCGGGGTTAGAGATATTAAAACATCTTTAAACCCCCTAATTTTTTGAGAAAAACATAGACAATAAAAGAGTGAATTTAGGAAGTACTGCCCTGGAATGATAAACACAAAATAACTAGTACCGCTGCGCGGAAGTCACGCATTCAAAAGTCAAAAGTGAGCCATTGCGGTGGACGGGTTCCCCGGCATAAAGCAAATGGCGAACCCCGGAGGGGTCAAAAGTATTGTGAACTCTTGCTTTGACGTTTTATAAACCGTTGCTGTATTTCCGCCGACTTGTACTAGGTAATTTCTCATCATCACTAGAACTATGAAGTAACTCCTGAAAATATGGGGTAGAAAAACAATTATCAGTTGTCCTTGAATTTATCGATGAGGAAACTGATAACTGTTAGCGCAGCTCCTCCGTTAGCGCAGCTCTCCCGGAGGGAGCAGGAGGCTAACTGATAACTGAAATGACTACCCCGTGGAACAGTAGCTCTAATGGTGAGAATAGAGCGTCAAAGACAAATACCCCAGAAAATTAAACGTTTAACACAGGTAATTTATGGCACAAATTCCTGTTTCACTCCTAACCCTCGTTGCTGGAATCTTCGTTACAGCTTTCAGCGTTTGGATGGGTCAACATCATACTCTACTGCCCTTACAAGCTTCGGAACAAGCACCATTGGTGGATGGATTTTTCAACATTATGTTTACCATCGCCATTGTCTTGTTTTTGGTGGTAGAAGGAACTATCCTAATTTTTCTTGTTAAGTATCGTCGTCGTCCTGGTGATGATACAGATGGCGTACCTGTTAAAGGTAGCTTTGCTTTAGAGGTTTTTTGGACAGCCATCCCCTCCATCATTGTGATTGGTTTGGGTATCTATAGCGTTGATGTCTATGGACGTATGGGTGGTTTGGAGTCTGGAAATCATCAACATGGGGCACAAGTTGCCCAAATGCCGGGAACTGCTATTGCTGCTACCCTAGGGGATGGTTCTGGGAATGAATCAATTACCAAGGCTCCGGAAATTGGTATTGGTGCATCCCCCACAGAACAAGTTAAAGCAGCAGATTTAGAGGTGAATGTTACCGGGATGCAGTTTGCTTGGTTGTTCAATTATCCCGCCAGTGGGGTCAATGCTGGGGAATTACACGTTCCTGTGGGTGCGGATGTGCAGCTTAATATTGCAGCGACGGATGTGATTCACTCCCTATGGGTGCCCCAATTCCGAATTAAGCAAGATGCTATTCCTGGTATGACTACCAGACTGCGGTTTGTGGCTACTAAACCGGGGACATATCCCATTGTTTGTACAGAATTGTGTGGCGGCTATCATGGCTCCATGCGATCGCAAATTGTGGTAGAAACGGCTGATGAGTTTGCTAATTGGCTGAAAGAAAGCCAAATTGCTGAAAATAATGCAGATTCATCTACAACCGTAGCCATGAATCCCGCTAATCTATCTAACTCCCAGTTCCTCTCTCCCTATACCCAGAAGATGGGAGTAAATGCAGCAACTCTCGCCCAAATTCAAGAATAGGGATATTTGAATCCGGACGTTGCTGAATCTAAATACTAATTTATCTCACGCTCCAGGCGCTCCAGGCGCAGAGAGTAAGAGTTGTTAGCAACGCCTGAACCCGAACCATCAAGGGACATAGTTTATGACTGTAGATATTCCCCAGAATCATCATTTTGAGGATGATGGTACTTCTTTAAGTACCCATCACACCTCCCACCCTCCAGCCTGGAAGTGGTATCACTACTTCACCTTTAATACCGATCACAAGGTCATTGGTATTCAATACTTAGTCACGGCATTTTTGTTCTATCTGATTGGTGGACTAATGGCTGTGGCGATGCGAGTGGAGTTGGCTACACCGGCTGCGGATTTAGTCGATCCCAACCTCTACAATGCTTTAATGACCAATCACGGGACAATCATGATTTTTCTATGGATTGTCCCCAGTGCTATCGGGGGATTTGGTAACTACCTAGTACCATTAATGATTGGTGCTAGGGATATGGCATTCCCCAAACTAAATGCAGTTGCCTTTTGGTTGAACCCTCCGGCGGGATTGTTAGTCTTGGGTAGCTTTATCTTTGGTGGTTCCCAATCTGGATGGACTGCTTATCCACCCCTGAGCCTAGTTACCGCTCCAACGGCTCAAACCATGTGGATACTTGCCATTGTTTTGGTGGGTACATCCTCCATTTTGGGTTCCCTCAACTTTGTAGTTACCATTTGGAAGATGAAGGTTCCCAGCATGAAGTGGGACGAATTACCCCTATTTTGCTGGGCAATTTTAGCCACTTCCGTGTTAGCGCTACTTTCCACCCCCGTACTCGCCGCAGGTTTAGTACTACTGTTGTTTGACCTCAACTTTGGTACTTCCTTCTTTAAACCAGATGCTGGCGGTAACGTCATTATCTATCAACACCTATTCTGGTTCTACTCCCACCCGGCAGTGTATCTAATGATTCTGCCCATCTTCGGTATTATGTCCGAAGTAGTACCAGTCCATGCTCGTAAACCCATTTTCGGTTATAAAGCGATCGCTTATTCCAGTTTGGCGATTTGCGTAGTGGGTTTGTTTGTTTGGGTACACCATATGTTTACCAGTGGTACCCCCGGCTGGATGCGGATGTTCTTCACCATCTCCACCCTGATAGTTGCCGTTCCCACTGGGGTGAAGATTTTTGGTTGGGTGGCGACCCTGTGGGGCGGTAAAATTCGCTTTACCACCGCCATGCTATTTGCATTGGGTTTATTATCCATGTTTGTCATGGGTGGTTTAAGCGGTGTGACTATGGGTACAGCTCCCTTTGATGTCCATGTCCACGATACATACTATGTGGTGGCGCACTTCCACTTTGTCCTCTTTGGTGGTTCTGTGTTTGGGATCTACTCCGGTATTTACCACTGGTTCCCCAAAATGACAGGGCGGATGATGAATGAAGCTTGGGGTAGAGTCCACTTTGCTCTGACATTCATTGGTACAGTCCTCACCTTCCTACCCATGCATGAATTGGGTTTGCAAGGAATGCCCAGACGGGTGGCAATGTATGACCCTCAATTTACTGGTTTGAATGAGATTTGTACCATTGGAGCATATATCCTAGGTATCTCAGTAATTCCCTTTGCCATCAACGTGCTTTGGAGTTGGATGGCTGGACCCAAAGCCAGTGATAATCCTTGGCAGGCTTTATCCTTGGAATGGACTACTAGCTCTCCACCCATGGTAGAAAACTGGGAAGTGTTGCCCGTTGTTACTCATGGTCCCTATGACTACGGTATGAATGGTAACAATGATCAAATTTCTTCTTCAGTAGTAACCGAGGGGTAACAGATCCCCGACTTCTTTGAGAAGTCGGGGATCTGTCTAAACATTTGGATTATCTTAGCCCAACAATCCGCCTAGGAATAAATTCCCAGTCTCAAAGATAAAGTCTGATAAATCAGACTGGGTAAGGTATGAGAGTGCATTTTAATGTACTTGGTCTGTTAGCCTTGAAATTTATTTCAAGGTGGGTTATGGGGCTAAACGACATAAATCTATAGGACTTACGCACTCGTGACGAAAAATAAGGCTTTGCGATTACTTCACTTCGTTCGTCCGTTCCGGACATGCTACGCAAACGTAATGACGTAAATATGTAGCTTGTGCGTAAGTCCTGATCTAGTTAACTCATATCTTGCACCTGCACCCTATAAGGGTGAACGGCAGTTTGCTTATGCCGGGGCTCGCGCAGCGTATCCGCAGGATTCACCCTTTCGGCAGTTACTCCACTTGGGGAGACACGCCATTTGCTCTTAGTGGGAAACCCACAAGACCGCAATGGCTTCCCAAG
>JASJDS010000013.1 GCA_030065055.1 Calothrix sp. MO_192.B10 | reverse complement strand
TATTTGCAACTTCTAGCCATCCTTCAATTGCATCTTTTAAATTTGTTAATACTTCTTCCATTGTGTCACCCTCAGTTATACAACCAGGAAGTGCTGGAACTTCTGCCCAAAAACCACCTTCTTGTGCCGGATGAATAATGGCTTTGATTTTCATCAGTTTTTATGTTTATTATTAATACTTATTTATTTTAACGCTCCTGAAACTTTTCCCGATAGAATCAGGACTAAAGCTGCCTGTCACAATCGGTGGTTGGTAGGTGATGCTATAAGTAGAGACGTTGCACTGCAACGTCTCTACTAGGTTCAAACATTTTCCCAGCGTCACACAACGGCAATAATGCGGTCAGAAAATTTACACCGCATTTTGCCTCCCCTACAGAAAAGATATGCCAGTTGGGTAAGTCCTAAAAGGGTGAGCGAAAAAAGGTGTGGGGAGGGAAGGAGTGAGGGAGTGAAGGACTGAAGGAGGGAAGGACTGAAGGAGTGAAGGACTGAAGGAGTGAGGGAGTGAGGGAGTGAAGGAGGGAAGGGAAGTCTTATTGTTGCGTACAATATTTATCCAAGGGTCACACACCCTACGGTTATTGATGTGCCAGTTGCATAAGTTCTAGTTATTACTTATTACTTATTACTTATTACTTATTACTTGACCACAGTTTCCTAAATCCCAACAGCTTTGTCAAAGCGTAGTATTTCCAAACTGCGCCACCCATATACCCCTTCTATCTGCTGGCGACAACATTCAATCGCAAAGTCATTTAACTCTTGGGGTGGAACACCATACATTTCTTCAAATATCTCTGGCTCTACGCGACAAAAACGGGGACGGTTAGCATAAATCTTACATTCTCTGGTTTCGCGATCGAAATTAACGCACCATCCCCCTTCTCCAACCATGCTCAGATATAACTCCAGTTCCTCTGGTAATAAATACTCATATATCTCTGGACGTTCCTGGGGATCGAGGTGACAGCAAGCTCCACATTGCTTTACACATTGCCAAGTAGCCATATTTTTAACCTTTACTAAAGTTCAGGGTTTTACAGTTGTATGTTGTTTTCTATAATTTTGTTAAGTAACTTAAAATCCAACTGCTACACCCGGATATGATGATTTTCGGGATTAGCTGCTGTGTGATTAAATTTTTTTAGGACTATTTAGGAGGAAAGATGCTTGAAGCTTTAGGTAACATCAATTTTGAAGTTATTTTCCAATTACTATTTGTATCACTCATCATGTTGGCTGGTCCTATAGTCATTTTTGTATTGGCGTTTCGCAATGGTGATATGTAAGATTTCTGAGTGCTGGGTAAATAAATGTAAATTTAAGGCCCAGGACTTGGAATCGATAAAGCTGTAAATGCGGCTTGAATAATACTGTCATAAGGGGGTTGAGAAATATCAACCTCTTTTGCAGTTTGGCGATCGCTACCCAATAAGCCAATATGATTATGGGGATTAATGGCTAATACTTTGCCTTCGGGGTTCCTAATCCTGAGTTCGGGTACAGAACCATTTTGATAAATTCCACAGGTGTAGTGCCGTTGGCGATAGATAAAGGAAGTTTTACGTGATTGGGTAGTAGGGGTAAACAAGTGTGGGGATAGGTGATTTGGTCTTACTCCTAGTAATTCTAATTCGATACTGGTATTGCCGTTAAAGGTATTTTCCCGCAGTTTATAGGCAATATCTAGGTGGGATGGGAGAGGAAAATAGTCACGCCAACGCCAAGCGATCGCTTTTATTTTATAATGGCGTTCGCCAATATATTCTGCCACTGTCAATTTAATATGATCCTTACCCACTGTTTGCTGTTCCACCACTTTCACATTGGGTGTCCAGAATATGGGGTTGGGATTTTCAATCCCGCATGGTTCTAGGGAATGTAGCTGTTGATAGAGTTCCTGGTTAATTTGATGGAGATGGATTTGGGTATCAATTTTCAGTAGGGGTTTGAGATGTTGAATTTCCAGACATTGGTGAGCAAACTCACTCAAACGCGATCGCAATTCTGGTAAATTTTCAGCAGGTAAGGAGAATCCCCCCGCTGCTTTGTGTCCCCCAAACTTACCTAACAAATCCCGACAATATTCCAACCCATCAAATACATTAAATTCAGGAATTCCCCGCGCCGAACCGCGAATATGATGTTCATCTTCGTATGTGCCAATAAACACAGGCACACCATAGCGTTCCACTAAACGAGAGGCAACAATTCCAATCACACCATGATGCCAATTAGGGGCAATTACTACCAATACTCGGTCATCTTGTAGAGATTGGAGGTATTCTGTTTCCACAATTGCGATCGCTTCCTGTTCGATTTGTCCGCACATTTCCTGACGCTGGCGGTTAATACTTTCACACTGCATTGCCTTCTCCAGTGCGATACCCATATCATCAGTAGTCAGCAAATCAATCACAATTTGCGGATCGGAAATCCTACCAATAGCATTAATTCGCGGCCCCAACCGGAAACCAATATCATCAGGCTTGAGAGTTTGGGAATTTTGCCCTCCTTCCCTCCTTCCCTCCGGGCGGGGAAACCCCTCCGGGCGGGGAAACCCCTCCGGGCGGGGAAACCCCGCCCCTACTCCGAACTCCGAACTCCGAACTCCCTCACTCCTCCCCCGCACCCCAGCCAGTTGAATCAAAGCCTGTATCCCAGGTAATTTAGACTTGGGTAATTGTTGCAATCCTCGCCTTACCCAACGGCGATTTACACCTATCAACGGTGCTAAATCTGCAATGGTTCCCAGGGTAAACAACTCCAACATTGGCTTAAATAAACCTTTGTAACCGTCCCCCATTTGTTGAGCCAAAGACACCGCCAAAATATAAGCAACCCCCACTCCCGCAACCCCATAGTATGGTGAAGATGGACTAATGAGTTTGGGATTAAGAATTGCATCAGCTGGTGGTAATTGTGGGGGAATATCGTGGTGATCGGTGATAATTACCTGTAAACCCAATTCCTTAGCCCTAGTAACGGGTTCCAAGGCAGAAATACCATTATCCACCGTGAGGATTATTTCCACCCCTTCACCGGCAAATTCTGACACAATCCGGTTATTAATACCGTAACCCTCATGCATCCGACTGGGAATAGCATAATCTACCCTTGCTCCCAACCAACGCAAACTCCGCAATAATAAAGCCGTGCTAGTCATCCCATCCGCATCATAGTCACCACAGATAGCAATTTTTGCTTGGCGAGCGATCGCATCCTGTAATAGTTCTAAACTAATAGCTAAATCGGGAAACTCTTCTAAAGGGGAAGGTAAAACCAGGGACTCTGGATTGAGAAAAATTTGTGCTTGTTTTGGGGTTTCTATACCGCGATTAATCAGCAATTGACAGATTAATGGGGATGCATTCGTAGCTTCTGCCAACTTTTGCGCTAAGTCAGCCTTTTGAGGGTAAATTTGCCAACGCTGATTGGGTACTTTTCTACGGGTTTTTACTTGCACAGTTCATTTCAGTTAACAGTTAACAGTTACAGAAAAAATTTTTCCATCTCCACAAATAGAATTTGGGGGCTTGATACCGATTACTGTTTGGTCGAACAAAATTAAAGCCAAGGTACCATTGCATTAACTCGTTTCCAGGCTGAGCCTGGAAATGCACCCGTTGGAGGCTCTGCCTCCCATTAAATCTGGAGGCAGAGCCTCCCTAAAATGCATCTACAAGGTAGAACCTTGTAACGAGAGTCTAGCTAGAAAATAGGGAGTTCGGAGTTCGGAGTTCAGGAGTTCGGAGTTCAGGAGTAGGGGCGGGGTTTCCCCGCCCAGAGTGAGGGAATTATTTTCATCCTTGGTTGTGTACAAACCTCCATGAGGGACTAGCTTGAAAATAGGGAGTGAAGGAGGGAAGGAGTGAGGGAATTATTTTCATGCTTGGTTGTGGGATTTTCCCGTGGGAGACTAGCTTGAAAATAGGCGCGGAGGCGCGGAGTAGGGGCGCATTGCGTGCGCCCTTGAGGAGTTAGTCACAAAGCATTTTCATCTGCAGGTTGTGGGGATTTTTCCGTGGGGGCTAGCTTGAAAATAGTTGATAGTTGATAGTTGATGGTTGATGGTTGACAGCTTAGGTGTGGGAGCCGCACTTGAGATATATTTTCATGGGCAGGTTGTGGTATTTTCCCGTGGGGGGCTAACTTGTTGATCTAGGCGAAAACCCTCACTGTTGTCATAATATTTGAATGCGACCATTGTCAAGGATATAAATTGAGCGATCGCCACGAGTACGCCGCTCAGGACGCAGTTCTACCCTCAAGGTGGCAAAATTGGGTTTAGAAACAGTAGCTTTGATAGCATAACCATTTTCATGCCAAAATAACAGTGAGGCATTATCCAGGGTTCCGTCTCCATGCTCTAACAGCATTTCGTCACCATGTTTGAGGGAAACGGGATCGAGAATAAATGGTTTCTGTAATTTTACTTCTCTGTATGTGCGATTAACTACTTGTATACGAATGCGCTGACCAGGAGTAAACTGAATGGGACGAGGACCACATTGAGATGCACAGGTTCCAGCCAATGAAGATCGATGATACTCGGTTACGCCTAGAATGAGGGTAGTTGCGATTAATGTGGCACAGATAGACTTAAGCTGATACATGGAATTTAGACTAATTACATAGGAACTGTTGGAGAGATTTCAGCCTAACACCAGCAATAGTCAAATGAGTAGATAAAATGTAAAAAATACTACCAATAATTGCAGTGTAGAGACGTTGCACTGCAACATCTCTACACCCGGATATATACCGCTACAGGTCAATTTTTTTCCTGCATACCTCTAACGATTTTAGTTACTAGCTTTCTGGGTGTAAATCTAATGGACTGAGCCAGTAGCTGATTTTTTATACCGGGAATTACAACAGTTTTACCTGACATCAAACCGCGATAACCAATCTGAGCTACGGTTTTTGCATCCATAATCTTGCGATCTTTCACCATTTTTGAATCTTCCATTGCTGCTCTTTGTTGAAAACCAGATTTAGTTGGTCCCGGACAAAGAGCAGTTACTGAAACACCAGTTCCTTCTAATTCATTGGCAATCGCTTCTGAAAATGATAGAACATAGGCTTTTGTGGCGTAATATACAGCCATTAAAGGACCTGGTTGGAAAGCTGCTGTGGAGGCGACATTTAAGATTTTTCCAGAGCCTTGTTTAACCATATCTTTGAGGAGTAATTTGGTTAAGTGGGTGAGACAAACCACATTCACCTGTAGCATTTGTAATTCAGTGCTCAAATCGGTGTCTTGAAATAATCCATACATCCCAAAGCCTGCATTATTAACCAAGACATCAACAATAATATTTTCCTGTTGTAACTGGTTAAAAATTTCTTCTGGAGCAGTTGCTAAAGATAAATCTTTGATAATTATCGTTACAGTAATCCCGAATTTTGTTCGGAAATCATTGGCAATTTGAGTTAGTTTAGCTTCATTTCTGGCTACTAGGACAAGGTTATACTTATCTTTGGCAAAGATGCGCCCTAATTCGTAGCCAATTCCCCCTGATGCTCCGGTAATCAGAGCCGTTGGTGTGCGTTTTTCCTGATGAGTTTTGTAGACCATTGCCAAGCACCATATTTACGCAAATTTTCGTCGATCCCCTTGAAAATGTTAACTCACAAACATCAATCAGGTAGCTTCATGGCAAGCCACCTTAATAACTTGAAATTTGCTGTAATTGAAAGTTACTGATGTTGAGTATTAGTTATCGGTTCTAATAAAGCTTCCCTGTCATTGGCTAATAACCTATGGGCTGCTTCTAGCATGGAAGTTGCGATGTCATCCAAATCTTGACGATTATTTAAATAGGTTTTCAAAGCATCCATAGGATCGATGCTATTACACGCACTTAATTCGGGAATCCGGGGTCTAGCTAATTGGCTAATTAATTCTGGTTGAATGGTATAGTTATGAGATATGCTCAGAGCTTGATGTAATTCTGGGGTGTCAATTAAATCTAACTGCTCAGAACGAATTTTGTAAATTAATCTCACCACAGTATCTTCTATATCATACTTGGCGATCGCTTTGATAATCCCAGCTTGGGGATCTTCTTGTTTAGATACGTCCACTTCAATGGTACAAAAACGACGTACATCTAGGGGACAAAATTCCCACTCCACCTTACCCCGTTCTAATTCAACGATTACATACCCCTTATCTTCCTTCTCTTCACTGAAATCTACCCGCTCAATACTCCCTGGATAAATAATTGGCGGATCGTTAGTTTTATTTAAGTTTTGGTGGCGATGAACGTGGCCTAAGGCGACATAATCAAAACAGGGACGTGTCAATAAAGATAAGGGAAGGGTAAAACCTTTACCCACTGCTAAAAAACGCTCTGCTCCAAAGGAAGCATTATCTGTCATTAAGTGACCTAAAAGAATGGTTGGTACTTCGGAGTCAAGGCGACGAATTTCCCCTTCTAAAACTACTCGCAAGCGCTCCACTAATAACTGGTTTATCTCAGCTAGGGACATTCCGTGGGTTTCTTGCCTAGTCATGAGTGCGGAGCGAGTCAACCAAGGTAGGGTTAATACCTGCACCAAGCCATTGCGGGTTGGGATGGAATGAGTAGTTAAAGTATCCCCAACTACAAAACCAGGCACTCCCAAGGTACGGTAAATACATAAACTTGCTCCCCCTTGCCCTTGGGAATGTTGGTCATGGTTCCCCACTAGTAAGACCGTGGGTATATCTGCATCTACGAGGCGGCGGAATTGACTGGCAAAGGCTTGTTGGACATAAGGAGGGGGTGTGGCATCGGGAAAGGCATCTCCCCCAAATATAACCATATCTACTGGGTCTGCTAATGCCCGATCTATACATCGAGATAATGTATTGACAAAATCCTCTAAACGTGTATTCAATCCAGTTTCGGGGTTGATGCGTCCGTGGGTGAAGCCACTCCCCATGTGGATATCGGAAAGATGGAGGATTTTAATCATGTTGATTGCAGAAAAATATCATAAATATTGGCTTATAACCTATTGTATTTAATCATGGTAAATAACCATGTAAATCAAGCACTTTCCCAATTATTGTACTGCGATCGCTATTCTCATACTGGGACATTAAAGACACAGGGAGCGATCGCAAGTTGTTAAGTTGACACCATAAAAAAATATAGCACTACGTAATTAGGGCGCGGACATTTACGAATGTAATATTCAGCAAATGTCATTAATAATACTTTATCTACAAATGATAATTCTTATTACATAGATGTGAATACTTGAAGCTAAACTAGCACTGAGCTGAGATTCGTGTCTTTTCTGACAAGATAACTCCAAAAGGCTTGATTTCTTGTTAGTACGGCTTTTTTGACCCTACTGTGTCAAATGATCAAAACCAGATAGAAAAAGGTTTTTCAGGGCATCTTGCAGGTTTGTACAGGTATCTCGGTTTCATGCCAAAAAGATTGTTTAGTTATCTCAATGGAGGCGAATACAATGGCAGTACAACTTTTATATGCAGTGGCTATCCACGAATGTGCAGCTTCGGGCGATATGCAAAGGATGAAAGCTATGGTACAGCAAGCCGAAGAATGGCTCAGAGAGGCGGGTGATGTCTCAGCCGCCCTTGAACTTCTAAAGCTGGAAATTGTGAAGCTTGAAAGGAACGGCTAATAGGGCTAGTAGCCGTCTGTCAACATTAGACATCTCTAAGGATATGAGTCTTTCTTGGAGATGTCTAATGCTGAGTATGTCGAATATTGAGAATAAAGTGGAGGATGAATTATGCCAACACCAGCGAGAACCCGCACAGAGGATGATTATCGACATCATACTCCCGTCCATGTTGTTTGGGAAATTACTCTTGCCTGCAATCTTAAATGTCAGCATTGCGGTTCTAGAGCAGGTAAACCCCGACATGATGAGTTAACAACTCAAGAATGTCTTGATGTGGTGGATCAGCTTGCTAAACTGGGAACAAGGGAAATAACTCTGATTGGCGGCGAAGCATTTTTGCGTCGCGATTGGATTGAGATCATCAAAGCAATTAGAAATCATCATATCTACTGTGCCATACAGACAGGTGCTCTTAATTTCACCCAGGAGAAACTTGAAGAGGCTATTGAGGCAGGATTGCAGGGAATCGGAGTTTCCATTGATGGATTGCCAGAATTACATGATCGTTTACGGGGAGTACCTGGATCATATCAAATGGCAATTGATACCTTGCGACGTGCCAAGGATGCAGGACTAAATCGCAGTGTTAATACACAAATTGGTCCAGAAACCATACCTATGCTGAGTCAGTTAATGGATCAAATCATTGACGCTGGGGCACAGCAATGGCAGATTCAGTTGACAGTGGCTATGGGAAATGCTGTTGATAATGACCACATCATTCTACAACCATACCAACTTCTTGAACTTATGCCTCTGTTAGCTCGGCTCTTCGATGAAGCCTTTGAGAGAGGACTAACTATGGTTCCGGGAAACAATATTGGTTACTTTGGTCCCTACGAACATAAATTTCGTAGCATAGGCAATTCTACGTCTCATTATAACGGCTGTACTGCTGGTCAAACGGCTATTGGCTTGGAGGCTGACGGTACAGTTAAAGGATGTCCATCGCTTCCCACTGTAGGATATGCAGGAGGTAATATCAGAGATCTTTCCATTGAAGATATTTGGAATACGAGTGAAGAAATTCACTTTGGACGACTCAGATCCATAAATGACTTATGGGGATTTTGCCGGACTTGCTACTACGCTGACGTTTGCCGAGGGGGCTGTACTTGGACTTCCCATTCACTTCTGGGTAAACCGGGAAATAATCCCTATTGCCATTATAGGGTTTTAGAGCTAGAGAAACGGGGGCTGCGGGAAAAAATTCGCAAGGTCAAAGATGCGGCTCAAAGTCCGTTTGCTGTGGGTGAATTTGAACTGATACAAGAACCAATCCCAGGACGCGCAACAACTTCTGAATATGACTGGGAAAAAATGCCAAGACAAAGAGTTGCTCAACCTGTAATAAATTCTTCAGAGCTAGTAATAACCGAAGATAATAATCATCGAGAGGGGAGAGTGCCGCCGAAACTGGAAATGTGCAGGAACTGCAATCAGTTTATTTGGGGGGATGAAGAGATCTGCCCACACTGTCAGGCAGATGTAAAAGAAGCAAATACAAGATATGAGGAAGATAAAAAGCGTTGGGAGTATCTAATGCAAAAAATTGAGGCAATAATTACTAAGAACCCATTAAATTATTAATTGATGTAGGTAAATGAGTCAACATTTGACTGGGACTGGTTTTTTATCAACAACAGATGAAGTTCGGCAGCTTGTTAGCGAACTTCATTTATTATTGTTTCTGCTTGCTCAAGTAATGATTATTTATGCCAACAACATTGGCTTGAAGAAATAGTTATGAGTGATTTTTCAAGTAAACTACCTACACCGACCGCTTGCGGCGGTGTAGGCTTTGTCCCAGATATCACCACCAGTTAGTCAAGGGATGTTTCGTAATTTTTCTCTCATTCCTCCAACCACTTCCCTGCGGGTAAGTGGTGGTCTCCTGGGAGGTTGAGATGAAAAGTTGGGCATTGAGATATTTCAAACCGTTGTTAAGCCCTGAGTTCGACTTAAGAGGCTTCTCAACCTCACGAGTTGAAGTCTTACTCCCGGACTTGATATTATCTGTAGAATAAAGGTAGCAGCAGTCCAAATTATCCCTGAAAATAATGTTTGAAATGCTACATACATTTTCTAAACCTATTACTCTAGATGAATTTCTGAAGCTGCCAGAGACAGAACCTCCCAGTGAGTACATTAATGGATATATCATTCAAAAACCCATGCCACAAGGAGAACACAGCGCACTTCAGACGGAGTTAGCACCTGCTATTAATTTGATTGTAAAACCCAAACAGATTGCTCGGGCTTTTTCAGAGCTTCGCTGCACCTTTGGTGGACGTTCAATTATACCTGACATTTCCGTATTCTTATGGGACAGGATTCCCCGTAAAGAAAATGGTGGGATTGCTAATGTATTCTCACTCGCTCCAGATTGGACAATTGAAATTCTATCCCCAGACCAAAGTCAAACTAAAGTTATCAAGAATATTGTACATTGCCTCAATCATGGAACTGAGATGGGATGGCTGATCGATCCAGAAGAACAATCTGTCTTTGTTTACCAGCCAGATCGTGCGACTACATTTTATGATCAACCAGGAATATCTTTGCCAACCCCAGAATTTGCTCAAGATTTCAGTCTTACGGTAGAGGGATTATTTAGTTGGTTGTTGTAGAAAAATATTCAGAAAGAATGAGAACTGGTCAATAAAATCCTCCAGCACTACGATCAAACTGAAGTAAAGTATCTGGAGAGTTTATCAGCTCACTTATTTCATCGAAGTTTTCAATCAATTCCGATAAAGGAGTTACAATCTGTTTCCTTAGGGGAGATTTCACAGGTGTGTAAGTGATATCCAAGAATGGACATATTTCCTCTTGAAAAAGTTTCTGAGGTTCAGTTGCAAGTCTTTGATATTCAACTACCATTGAACGATTCAGTAAAGATTCTGAATTACATCTATAATATAATTTTTTAGTGCTGCGGCAATAATTTAAAAAATCATCTTTGTCAATCCGAAAAGAGAGTTGTTGAGAATTGGTATCTTTGGTTCTAAACCATTCATTAGTTCTTTTCGCTCTTTGATAAGAAATATAACTATCAATCAAACAGCTTCGGTAAATGATTAAAAATTTTACGGATGGAAACTTCTTTTCTAAGTCATTTACATTGACCCCAAGCCTTTCACATTGAGAAAATATCAATTTAACAGATGCATTCTTATCTGCAAGGATAAATTTAATTTTCAATAAGGATAGAGCTTTCTTAAAAGGAAGTCTATTTAATTTTTCAATGAATGGGTACTGTTCTGGATTTAAGATTTCTCCATAACTATTGAATTCGTTTAAGCTATCTAAATAGCTAGAGATTAAGGTAGAGCCAGTCCGAGGAGCGCATAAAATAATAACTGATTTAGTGTGATCTACATCCAACTGTAATAAGTTTCTTAAAAAGAAAATAAAGTAATTGCTCTTACTAGTCCAGTAATTTTTATTATCTATAAAAGTAAACATTTTATGGTTATTTTGACGATGACAAAATAAATTGGTATATCAACTTCATTCAAGCAGTAATGAGCTAGAACAATTAAACCCGCAAATAGCCCCGAAACTACTCTAAGGAACCCACCTTTAAGTATCAACTAACTCGTGAAAGAACCAGAAGTCTAATTACTGATGTATTATGACGATTTATGATATATTGTGCCTCAGTATAAATACTATGCTGATGCTGGATATGGAGCGATCGCTAGTTGTATGCAAGTAAATGATAAGGTGAATTCAGTATTTCCATTAACGACAGAAGTTTACCATTACAGTACATAATTACCTCTGTGCTTCCATGATGTAATCATCCATCACAAATCCACCACCAATATCTGTCACTACATCATCTATGACATTGAAGCCATTTGATTTATAAAAATTAATGCTAGTAGTGTTGTATTTATTTACCGTTAGAAAAATACGATTGGGTGAATATATATTAAAAATCCCATTTAAACATTGCTTGCCAATCCCTTGACCACGAAACTTTTTTAAGACATATAACTTACTTAAAAATATATCATTCCCATTTTGCTGTACTGCAAAATAACCAGTGGGAATTGAATCCATCAAAATTAATTGGTAACAGATACCATATAATATCTGACTTTGTATTGCCTCTGGGGATAAAAACTTTTCCAGCATATAGACAACTTGAGCTTTTCCAATTATGGGAACATAGTGCTCGAACCAAATCTCAACTGACAAATCAACTACAGCTCGAACATCTGCATCCTCAGCAACAGACTTAAATTCAACCATAGGGAGATCGCTAATTTTTCTGGGGAAACTTTCTCGTTCTCAAACCCAACCTATCGATAATCATTGCTCCATTATAATATGTCAAGTTACATATGTAGTCCATTAGAATTGGAAACGGTAAGTAAACATTCATGCAGTGTCAGTAAGACAATATGAGGTCAAATAGCTATCTGCTTCCATGGGTTATCACCAGAGTATTAGCGTCTTTAAGTATAGGTTTAACAGTCGCTTGTCAATCTCAACCCTCATCAGTCAAGGATTCAACAGTTAGCCCTGTTGCAACTCCTGAGTCCACACAACCATCTAGTAATTTACCCCCTACTAGCGCCTCAATTTTGTCACCCACTCCAGAAAAACCAACTACAGCTCCAATTCCAACACCTACCCCCAAAAAAACTTTTACACAAAAACCACCCAAGCCCGAACCCATAGCTCAGGTTCCAACAGCACCTAGTCCCAAATCTCCTCAAAAAGCTGTCACTAGCAAAAGTACAAATATTTATCAAAATCAAAAGCTGGGGATTAAATTTGAGTATCCTGAAGGCTATACTGTTGATGCCCCCAAAGAAAAAAAAGAAATTAATGTGTGGCTAAATACAGATTATCAAGCCATTAAATCAGGTAAATATCAAAATACTGAACCACCCAGTCATTTAAATATTTCCGTGGAGCCAAATCCTCAAAAATTACCCGCAAAAGAATGGGTAAAAGCGAATGACGATCAGTTTTTAGATGCAGAAAAATTCTCTAATAAAGCAGTAGCAGGTAAACAAGCTCTGGCTTTTCACTCTAGTGCTTTATTTGATTATCAGTATATCGTTATACCAACTAGCGATGGCAATCAAATGATAGTCATTAGTATTGAACAAGGCGATCAAAAATACCAAAAAGCATTAAATAGAGTTACCTCCAGCTTGGAAGTAACCAAGTGACATCCTCCCCCACCAAATCTTGGGATTGTGGTGGGGTCTTCTCTAAATCACTTTGAGAGAGGAATGGCTAATCCTCCAAATCTTTACTGGATAGGGTTTCTAACCAAATAATCCCATTCTCTGGTACAGTTTAAGTATTTTGGCTCTCCGACACATTTTTTCGTTCACCCCCCCACGCCCGTAGTGTTGGCATGAGCAGCATCAGAAAGCGATCGCTAATATCGGGTAATATCGCTATGATTGAATAAAAAGGGTAAAGTCAAACTCAAGGCTCACTTTCCAGATTTATTTCCCAAACACCGGTGCAAAAAAGAAGTAATGGTAGCAACTGTCGTCATCATTAACATAAGTATTGCGTTGGCACTACTTTATGCAGCTTGGCAATTGTGGCACCTAAAGTTACGTTTAGTAAAAATAACCAATTGGATAATTTTTGTCGATCGCCAGGCTCACACCTTACTCCAGCAAGCACCAGAAAAAATATATATTAGCCAACAAAATATTTCTCACCTAGGACATAGAAAACAGATAATAGAGTCGCAAATTCAACATTTACAACAAATTCTGCGCTTAATTCTCTGGGGGAAACAACTATGGGGGCGTTATTCTTGGCTTATACAGTCAAAGTAAATAGCAACTTTTTTCACTTCAACCTGTTGTCACCAAGGAAAAACAGGTAAAATCTTGTCAAACCTGCAAGCCGTGACCAACCCATACAATGGGTGTAAGGAGGGAAAGCACAAAATGTCTAACAACCGTTCCGGAGTATTTATTGGCGGCTTAATGCTGGGAACAGCCATTGGAGCCTTGGCAGGATTACTCATCGCTCCACGTAAAGGGCGTGAAACACGTAAACTTTTGCAAAAATCGGCTCGTGCTATCCCTGAGGTAGTTGAAGATTTATCAACAAGTCTGCATATCCAAGCTGACCATATTTCCCATCGTACCCGCTTGAATTGGGGTGAAACCGTAGAAAGACTACAGTCAGCGGTAGCAGCTGGTATCGATGCCAGTCGAAGGGAAAACCAAGCATTGAAACAGAATACTTCCTCTACCCAGCATATAGAGAATTAATAATCCTTGCAGGAAGTCCCCCAGTGCAGTGAAACGGAACTAGGGGATGAGAGCAAGGGCAAGGAATTGAAAGCACCAGACCTAGCGTAAGCGGAGTCTGTGGGTACTTCACTAAACAACATAATTGTGAGCGAACCTCTATTTTGGCTGGGATTATCCATTCTTCTAGTCGCCGTCAGCTTAACTGCGGTGTTAGTAACTGCTATACCTGCTTTACAAGAGTTAGCGCGGGCAGCACGCAGCGCAGAAAAATTATTTGATACTCTTTCTAGAGAACTACCTCCCACTCTAGATGCTATTCGCATGACGGGTTTGGAAATTACAGATTTAAGTAATGATGTTAATGAAGGGGTTAAAAGTGCTACTCAAGTAGTTAAACAAGTAGATCGTAGTCTTGATGGTGCGAAGAAACAAGCACGAAGCATTAACATCAATACCCGCAGTATTTTTGTGGGGGTAAAAGTAGCATGGAGAACTTTTACGCGCTCGAAGTTACCCAAAAAATTAGGCGATCGTCATTTTTCTTCACTGAATCCGAAAAAATAGCTGTTACAAATAGATTCTTGTTCGGTGACGTAGCAATGCTACGTCTCTACCGAGGGATGTGTTGCGATCATTTATTAAATCGGTATAACTACACTTTTTTTCTCATAATCCCATTATCCCATCACTCCCCAGGTTCAAGGCAGCCATCAACATTGAGAGTCAGGGAATCCGAGTTGAGTATAAACCGAGGAACTTCCGCTACGAGGAGGTTCGGCGAAAGATTTTGCTATCAAGTCGTAGATTAGAGTAAAGTAAACAAGTGTAAAGAAGTATCTCTTACTCTTTAAAAAGATTTTGTTCACTTTTAGTGTTGATACATTTATAAAAAAACTCATGCGGTACTGTTTTTGGCAAAGAATTCTGACATCGGTTGCAGTATTTTTTTTGGTTGCTTCAATGTGGGTAATGCATACTCCCCCTAGTTACGCTTATGACAATCCAGAATTACTACCAGATGAACCTACACCAGTTGTTGACTTAGCCAAATCTCTCACCGATTTACAAGAAAGCAAGTTAGTCCAAGAACTAGAACAATTTGAAACTGAAACGGGTTGGAAACTCAGAGTTTTGACCCAATATGATCGCACCCCAGGTCGAGCTGTAATTAATTTCTGGGGTTTAGATGATAAAAGTATTTTATTGGTTGCCGATTCTCGCGGGGGTAATATTCTTAGTTTTAGTGTTGGTGATGCAGTGTATCAACTACTACCCCGCACCTTCTGGATTGAATTACAAACCCGCTTTGGTAACTTGTATTTTGTCAGAGAACGGGGTGAAGATGAGGCTATTTTAGAGGCGATTGGCACAGTTGAAAGCTGCTTAAAACAGGGAGGTTGTAATGTAGTTCCTGGACTGCCCAGAGAACAGTGGATTTTAACTCTAATTAGCTCTGTAATTGGCGGTGTGATTTGTGGTTTTGCGGCTCAACCCCGTCGAGAAGACCAAGTTATTGCTTGGCAGTGGGCTTTAATTTTCTCGCCTTTATGGGGTATTCTATTTGTCGCTTTCGGCATTGGACCAGTAGTAACTCGAACTTCTGAATGGTTACCTTTAGTCCGCAACATATCTGGTTTTTTAGTTGGAGTTTTAGTCGCCTATTTATCTCCTATTCTCAATACCCCTTCAGCTTCTAATAATTAACCTGAGTTCGGTGTTAGGAGTTCGGTGTTAGGAGTTAAAAATAACACTCTATCCTTGTAGAGACGTAAAATTTTACGTCTCTACATTGTTTTACATCAGATGTCTATAATCTCTGGTCAGTAATTATTTGTAGTGGATATGATAAACAGGTATGAATGGTAACATTCATATGTACCTCACATCCGGTTGAGGTAAAAAATCTCAAATCTAAAAATGGTCTGATAGGCGATGAAATGGCAGGTAAATGATGCTAAAAGTTTGGCAGTAATAGATCGTGAAATAGGCGCTCATATATTTTCACCTGCAGAATATGAAATTGTACGACAGGTGATTTATGCAACTGCTGACTTTGAATATAAATCTCTAATTCGGTTTTCGGAAACTGCTCTTCAAGCTGGAGCAGCTGCACTGGCTGCACGTACAACTATAGTAGTAGATATACCGATGGTAAAAGCAGGTATTGCCGATCGCACTCAAGAAACCTTTGTCAATCCAGTGTATTGCAGCAAATATGTATGCGAACGCCTGCATCCGAAAACAGCAAATATTGCTTTGGGTATGAAAATCCTGGCGAAACGCTTCCCTGAGGGGATATTTGTGGTAGGTCAAGTAGAAACTGCATTGAATACCTTAGTGGATTTAATTGAAACAGAAGAGATTAGACCTGCTTTAATTGTGGCAACTTCACCAAGATTTTTGGTTGAAAATAATGCTAAACAAATTTTGCTACATTCTTTAATCCCCCACATTACCATTGATAGTTACAAGGGTAATGCGGTTGTAGCCTGTGCTATTGTCAATGGATTGATCGATTTAGCTTGGCAAGCTTACGGAAAAGAGAATCGGGAAAATTAGTAGTCTTCCCAATCTCTATTTCTCCTGGGTTCTCGGGGTCGTCGGCGACGAGGCTCACGCCTATCGGGGGATTCTCGCAAGCGACGACTCATCTCCATAAATAAATCCCTGCGTAAATAAGGATAGTCATTTACCCACAGTTGTTTACCAGGGATAAATATCTCGGAAATATCTTCAATCCGGCTTAAATCCGTGCGATTGGACATGACTAACATTTCCACTCGTTGACCAGTTGCGATCGCTCTATGGTCAGCTTTGAGTGGCGCTTGCATTTGGGCGGTAAATCCTGTTTCGTCCCCTACCTCTAAATTAATCCGTTTTTCTCGGTTTTCTACAATTACCAATTCACCCCGAGTATTTACAGTTTCTTGCTTACCCAGTACTTCATCCGTAATCCACCAATCCAAAATTCGTCCCCGAAAAAAGCCACTGTATTTGTAACGACGACATTTAGCATTGCGTATACTCGCCCAAAATACAGGTCCCCATAGCCAGTAAAAAGCCCCTGTAAGTCCAACTAAAAAGATAATCGGACCAAAGTGTACTATCCTTAAAATGACTTTGATAATCAACACGATCGCAGCTGCAACTACGGAAATTAATAACCGTTGCAAAAAGTCTGGAAATTTTCCCCAATAATATTTGTACTGGGAACCAGTTGCTATCAGAGGAATGAGTTGCTCAAATTTTTGGCGAGTCAGTGGGACAAGCATGGGGAATTTTAGATTTTAGATTTTGGATTTTGGATTTTGGAATCTAGTAAACTACGTAAAAAGTTTGTAACAGAAGTATTCTTTCTTTTTACTTTTTACTTTTTACTTTTTACTTTTTCCTTGTTGCACTAGAGTATTTTTTCTAATCCATATACTAATGACTTTAACTCTAGAACCTTACGAATTGCTAGTAATACCCCCGGCATATAACAAGCGCGATCGCTGGTATCATGGCGCAAGGTATAAATTTGTCCTGGTGCGCCAAATATGACTTCCTGATGAGCAACTAAACCTGGTAGGCGGATGCTGTGAATCCTAATCCCTTCACCGCCTTGACAGCCTCTGGCTCCGGCTAAATTTTCCGTTTCTTCCACTAAGGGTGTGTTAAAATTCTTTCCCATATCCGCTAACATTTCGGCGGTTTTGATGGCTGTTCCGCTTGGTGCGTCAGCCTTTTGGTTATGATGCAACTCAATAATTTCTACATTGTCAAAATATTGGGAGGCTGTGACTGCTGCTTGTTGTAATAGTACCATCCCAATAGAGAAATTCGGAATTACCAGACATCCCGTACTCGCTTTATCAGCAAACTCAGCTAAATCTTGCAGCTGTTGTGGACTTAAACCCGTAGTGCCTACCACAGGACGAATACCATAGGCGATCGCACTGCGAATGTTATCATATACACCATCAGGATGGGTAAAATCAACCATTATTCCCAGTTGTTTTTCTTGGGAAGCGAAAGCCAGCATCGACTCCAATTGATTGGTAATGGGAATTTCTAATGCTTCACTTAAACCAGCTAATTCTCCTGCATCTTTCCCTTGATGTTCAGCACTGGTATCAATAGCACCCACCAAGTTCATGTCATCTGCTCGCGCTACAGCTTTGACTACCTCGCGCCCCATTTTACCCGCAGCACCATTGACAACAACAGGAATAGGAGATTGATTCACCATAGTTTCTAGAAAATGCTTTTAGATCCAACAACTGCATTGTAGGAGAATTTCGTCAGGTGAAGGAAGAAGGAAGAAGGAGGAAGGAAGAGGGAAGAGGGTTTGAGCGGTTTTATGTTTGTCAGGAGTTTGGAGGACTGCCAAACTCCTTCCGTCGTAAACGAAAAATCAAAAAATAGCTAGAGAAATTAACCTCTAGCTCTTTAACTGAGACAAAAGAATCATGGAATTTTGCTCTGAAGGTGGTAAAAGACTAAATTTTACCAATGCTATGTAACCCTAAGATTACACCTGCTCCCAAAATATGACCAAAGGATGTAGTCGCTAATAGCCCTGGTAAACCCATTCCACCAAAAAATTGAGATGATGGTAGAGCTGGTTCTGAACTGGGATATTTAACAGTGGATTTTGCGAAGGCAATGGCGATCACATTGCAGATAACCATAATGATTCCTATGGTTGGACTCCATGACAAGGGAGTGGTTGCAGCAGTTGCCAGCAAGGAGGATGTCAACACCAGATGTACTCCTAAAATTTGTTTTTTGTCACAAACATAATGAGATTTTTGTACCAAAAAACATCAACAAAAAGTATGTTTGTGAATCAATAGTTAACATTTGTTGGCAATACTTAATGAAATTCTGTATTGCGATCGCACAATTGGGGCTTAACAACGGTATAACAGCAGTCATTACTGGGTAGAAGCATTATCTGAAGCAGCTCTTGCTTTTTCAACCCAGCCATCAAATAAATCTTGATGATTCTTAATCCACTCTTTGGCATGGCGACGGACATCTGCGACGCTATTTTCCCCATCTTTGAGCCGTTGGTTTTGGGTACTAATATCGTCAACGGGAATCTTAATTAGTTCAAACAAACGCTTGGCGGAGGGGTTGTCAGTTAAAAATTTCTTATTGGCGACGATTCGCATGTTATCAATGGCAAATCCAAGATTTTTCCCCATTGCTGAAGTATCTTTTTCTGTCAAGTTTTTCTGGTGTTGGGGTAAAGAAGTAAAGGGAACTTCTAGCCAAACTACATCTTTACCAACTTTTAGGACATTGGCCATCCACATAGGAGTCCAAGTGTAATATAGGACTGGTTTTCCTTGCTTTTGGCGAGTAATGGTGTCCACAATTAGAGCTGAATAACTTCCTTGATCTGGCTCCACTGTATCTTGCAGTCCGTAAGCCTTAATATGATGCTTAATCACAAACTCACAAAACCAACCGGAATTACACCCAGTTAAATTAGCTTTACCATCCCCATCTGAGTCAAAAAGTTTGGCAATTTCCGGATCTTTGAGTTGTGCAAGGCTGGTAATATCGTATTTATCAGCAGTTTTTTTATCAATCTGATAACCTTGCAAAACATTGGAAGTGAGAACTCCAACTTTTTCTAACTTCTTCTGACCACCACCTTTTTCAAAGAATGACTCGTGACCTTTTTCCCAATGGACACCCGTGTAATCTAGGTCACCTTGTCCTAAAGCCAAATGCATTGTGGTAGGTTCAATTTGTTGTGGCTCAGGAGTTTTGTAACCAAGTTTTCTCAGACCTATATTCACAATCTCGGTTTGGAATCGCTCTTCCAGCAAACTACTATGGGCAGATTGTACCTGCACACCTGTACCGGGCAATTTTTCTTTCAACCCTGTGGCACCTTGGGGTGTTGATTTCCAGATTGAGTTAACCAGTAAAACTAATAAAATTGTGGTAGCAAAGATAGCCCATATCAGCTTTTGACCTTTTGATTGGGAAGCAAAAAAACCTATGGGACCGCGCTGTTTCCAGGGTACTTGAGAGCTTGCTTTACCAAACACATGGGTCATCCGATCCAGCATGACTGCAATTAGAACAATACTCAATCCTCCCACAGATGCTAATCCCACATTTACCTGACCCAAACCCTGCAATACCATACCTCCTAGTCCCTTCACACCTATCATGGAGGTGACAACTGACATGGATAAAGCTAACAGGATAGCTTGGTTTACCCCAGCTAGGATGGTGGGCATGGCTAGAGGAATTTGTACCTCCCACAGTATTTGTCCGGGGGTGGAGCCAAAGGCGGTGGCTGCTTCCACTACTTCTGCTGATACTTGGCGAATTCCGAGGCTGGTGAGGCGAATTAAGGGCGGTACAGCGAAAATGAAGGTGGCTATGACTCCTGACACTTCCCCAATACCAAACAGCATCACCACGGGGACAAGGTAAACAAATGAGGGCAAGGTTTGCATGGCATCCAGGAGGGGTTGCAGCCATTTCTCCAACCGCTGATTACTGGCACTGAGAATGCCAAGGGTGATACCAACTACCATGCAAAAAGCCACAGCAGTTACCACTAGGGATAGCGACACTATCGCTTCCTTCCAAGCCCCAAGAAAGCCAATAAAACTCAAAGCAATAATGCTATAAGTAGCAATTCTACCTCCTGCCAATTGCCAAGCTAGTAAACCAAGCAAAATCAGGAAAATTAATGGCGGAATGCCAAGGAAAAGGGATTGTATGCTGTCTAGGGTTAAACTGATGGGAAGGCGAATAGCTTGGAAAACAGGGCGATAGTTATCAACAATGAAGTTAACGCTGTCAGTAATCCACTTGTCAAGGGGTAAGGTATAAAGCTCAAAAGGATTGAGAATTGCGTCTAACCCTCCTTTACTAGTAGCGATGAAGTAAGAAGATAGATTTGGCAAAATGAACACAATCAGCGTGTCTCCTGACTAACTAAGATATTGTCACTTAAGTACTTATGCAAAAATATTTATATCTTTGCGAATATAACGCATTGAAACAGACTCCAATCTTTTGCTTTTACTCAGCATATCCGTTGGCGCACCCGCCCTGTACACCGCAAGTGTTCCCCCTGGTAAGGGCTAAGACTTATGCTTAAATATATATTTAATTACGCACAAGCACTTAGAGATCGTTGATTCAATGAGAAAATTGTAGTGTACATTATATTTTTTGCATTTGCATAGATAGCTATCAATAGCTACGTACACTAGGACACATAAAAAGAGGTATTTCCCCTGACCCCTACTTTTTATGCCTTTAATTATTACTGGTTGCTAATATGAGCAAGGACATCAGCCAATTCTACCAACCCTTGGAATTTACCTTCCCCATCAACTACAGCCACAGGTAGTCCTTGCCGGTAAAGAGGAAAAGTATCTTCTAGGCTGTTGTTAGCCTTGACTTGAGGAAAGTCAGTTTGCATTACTTGGGAAATGTCTGATTTTTCATGTTCTAAGGCTAATTCAAGACTTGGTTTATCAATCATACCCACAGGTTTGCCGTGGGTATCCACAACGCACATATATTCGAGAACATGGTCTGACATTTTCCCTAGGGCTACACTGGGTGAATCTTGACCGAGAATCAAAGGAATACTTGGGCGAACAATCGAACCCGTTGTCATGACTTGGGCGCGGTTCACATCTTCGGTAAAGGCACTGATATAGTCATCAGCAGGTTGAGTAATCATTTCCTCCGGTGTGCCAATTTGCACAATTGCCCCATCTTTCATCACCGCAATGCGATCGCCAATTTTTAATGCTTCTTGAATATCATGACTAATAAATACAATAGTTTTGTGTAGTTCTTTTTGCAATCGTAGTAATTCATCTTGCATTTCCCGGCGAATCAAGGGGTCTAATGCACTGAATGCCTCATCCATCAGTAAAATATCCGCATCTGTGGCTAAGGCGCGGGCTAAACCGACCCTTTGCTGCATTCCCCCACTGAGGGAGGAGGGTAAATAATCTGCCCATTCACCTAAACCCACTATTTCTAAAGTCTCTAGGGCTTTTTGACGACGTTTGGCTTTGTCTATCCCCTTCACTTTCAGACCATACTCCACATTTTCAGCCACTGTTCTATGGGGAAGCAAACCAAATTTCTGAAACACCATAGACGCTTTTGTCAGGCGAATTTCTCGCATCCGTTTTTCATCAACATGGGCAATATCTTCACCGTCTACATAAATATGCCCACTAGTAGGATTAATGAGACGATTAATACAGCGAACCAAGGTAGATTTACCGGAACCAGACAATCCCATAATGACAAATAATTCTCCTTGATTGATTGTCATAGATACATCGGCAATCCCTAAAACATTGCCTGTTTCCTTTAAAATTGACTCCCTAGTTCCACCTGAGCGAAACAGTTTGAGAGCAGCATGGGGTTTCTCTCCATAAATTTTAATCAGATGCTCAATGACAATTTTATTCTCTAGATTCTTCATTCTCTCAGTTATATAAATGGCTAACTGCCCAACAAATATACAGTATTTATAGTGAACTATCTACATCGCTCTACGAGTCGATGTAGGCATAAGAGTGCATTCTCAATGCTGCCAAAACTTCCTTTGAGGTACTATTAGTAGTAGATTTGCTAAAAATGGTTTAAAATTGCCATTATCATAGTTTGTTTCTCCACCGGGCACAGTATCAATTATCACCCGTTTGCAGTATCAGGGAAGTTCAGACTAAATTATCCAATTTCAACGACTTGAACTACTTTTTCACATTTATCCTCTGCTTCCCTGCATCTGAGCCAGGGGCAGGAGGCAGGAGGCAGAAAAGATATACCTCATTTACCTGCAATCTGCTGTATGGCTGGCTACTTGACGGCGTGTTTTGGCGTAATTACAACCTTGCCAAAAAAGCTTTTGGATTGAAAAAATTTCTGAGCTTCTTTAATTTCACTTAAGGGAAAAACTTTAGCTACTGGAGGTTTCAATAGACCTTTTTCAACGTACCCAAGCAAGTTCTCAAACACTTCTGGTGCAAGGCGAGTTGCTCCAATCATTTTTGTATCTTTGTAAATTAAGTCTCGCAGATCTAAGGAAACTATCGGACCTCCTATTGCTCCACAACTCACATACCTTCCTCCAATACAAAGGCTTTTAAACATAAGATTAAAATAATCTCCTCCTACTGTATCTAAGCTAACAGTAAATTTATGATTCTCCAAATTGGCAGCTAATTGCTCATCTCGGCAATAAACGTAGTCAGCTCCTAGCTCCTTAGCCAAATGCTCTTTGCTCGCTCCCACAATAGCAATAACTTTTGCCCCACGAATTTTGCATAGTTGAATTGCTGCACTGCCGACACCACCGGAAGCTCCCATAATTAATGCTGTATCTTCTGCCGATACTCTTCCCTTGGCCAACATATTTTCCGCTGTAGCATAGGAACAGGGTAGAGTTGATAACTCTACGTCAGATAGGGGTGAATTAATCGGGTAAATATTAGTAGTCGGAACTACTGTATATTCAGCAAAACCGCCATCAAACTCACTACCAATATATTCATATTCTGCTAATTTATTAGCACGAATCCAAGGGTCAACAATTACCCGTTGGTTAAGTATTTCTGGACTGACATCTTCGCCAATTTCGACGACTTCCCCAACTATATCCGAGCCTTGAATTCGAGGAAATTTAATTCCACTTTGGTTCCACGTAGCTTTTTTCTCATCATTACTCTTAGTATCTTGCAGAATTTCTTGAAACCCTGACTCTGCTGCATACCAACCAGTGCGGATATTCAAATCTGCATTGTTTATAGAACAAGCTCCCACCTGAATTAATACTTCTCCTTTCTGGGGTCTGGGTTTCGTAACCTGGGTATAGATTAATTTTTCTGGCCCCCCATGCCCTGTGAGAACAACGGCGTTCATTAATTTTGTCATTTCAGTTATCAGTTATCAGCTATCAGTTACCCCATCGATAAATCGAAGGGCTAATGAAACTCACCAAAAAATTTTTTACTCTCCACGGATAAATCCGAGGGCTTATATCCAGTCTATTTTTTGATAATAATTATTACCTATATAGAATTAGCAAGTCTGATATGCCCAGATTTTCGCATAGACATCGGGTTCACTTTTAGCTAAACATGGAAATGCTTCTGTGATTTCCACCAGTTTCCACTTACCAGACTCCTCTAATGCAGACATTTTGTCTTTGAAATCACTGTCTTCATAAAAGCAAAATCTACCCCCATATGGGATAAATTACTAACCGGAGACTCTAGGCTGTAAATTCCTTTTTTCTTGGCTTCATTGGCAATATGCTGGGTATTATGATAATCTGTGGTGGAAAAATCAATCCAAGTAGATCCAGTTTTCATCCCCGCTAAACCTCCGTTTTCCCCTAACATATTTTCCGTAACATGATGGGGTAAAGGAAGATTTGTAACAACAATATCCGCATTTTTAGCAACTTCTTTAGGACTATCATACCAAACTGCCCCCGCTGCAATCACAGTTTTAGCTGCTTCTGGATATTTATCATAAACCTGCACGGAATACCCTAATCTTAGGAGTTTAAAAATCATTGGTTTTCCCATTGCACCTGTACCAATGTAAGCGATTATTGGGAGATTATTCATGAGCTGATGGCTAATAATTATTCATCCAAATTAAGTTGCTAATAAAATGATACTGAATAAACCAAGGCTCAAACCGAAAAATTGTTTTAAGCTTAAAGACTCTTGTAACAAGAATAAGGCTAAAATTATCACTAACAATGGATAAAGGGCTGATATAGTGGAAACTAAAGCAATTTTTCCTTTAGCGATCGCCTGAAGATAAAAAAGCACTCCTAAAATATTTAAAGCACCACTGGCAAAAGCAATACTACTACCCTTTAAGTCTAGTTCTAATTTGTAATTGATATTAACTAAAATGAGTAAAGCAATAGTTAATCCCCCTAATACTTCGTAGATTAAAACACTTTTAGGCTCTAGATAATCCACGGCTATTTTGGGTAAAAATGCCCAACCAGCCCAACAAATAACCGCCCCTAAAGTGGGAATTAACCATTCTTGCATTGTTGTTTATTTCAATTAATAATTAAGCCAGAGCTGACATTTACCTAATACAACTTAACACTCTTTTTTATTCATACACTGCGATCGCTTCTCCCAAAACATCGATGTTTGGCTCTACACCAAGTCCAGGAACTTCTGGTGCATAGGTCTTACCTCCTTGATTACGTGCGCCACCTGTGGCTGTGTCAACAGTCAGCATATCATGGCATAACCAAGTTGCTCGCAAATGGGTTTGTGGGGTTGCTTGAGCCAGATGTACAGCTCCCGTATCTGCAATCACACTACCTCCAGTTTCTTCAATATTCATCCGAATACCTGTTTCCACACAAAAATCTCGGATGCGCTTGGCTTTGGTTAATCCGCCCACCCTACCAATCTTCAGCCCAATAAGGATGTTCTAGGGGTAAAATTACTTGATAGACAGAAATTCGGGAGATTTTCATCATGTTTTTAACTTTTGTGCAAACTCATGAGGTTTTGGGAAATAATGTCACCATCTTTAAGATGTTTAGCCAGTTGATAGCCAATATCACTTTGAAGATCGCTATCTGTAGCTTTTAGCAATGAGTATGTCCCCTCCGTGAGAGTTTTTGAGTAGGGAGCTTGGCAATCAACCAAACGCATCACATAAGCTATTCTCGCAGGCAATATTCCTTCTTTGAAAGTGCAACTTTTGTGCCAAACAAATTTGTCTAGCAAAAGTGCATCACCTACTTCAAAATCATCTTCTACTTTATTATCTATAGGACTTACGCACTCGTTACATAAATCAGTTGTTTGAGATTGCTTCCTTACGTCGCAATGACTGTGTTTACGTTGTCCGTGCGTAAGTCCTGATCCAGAATTTTTTATTTGTTAAAAACTACAGAACTTTCTTCTTCTAACCAATTTGATATAGCACTTTATTTTTTACTTCTTAAAAGCTACAGAACCTTCTTCTTATAACCAAATAGAAAAAAATTTATCAAGCCAATCTTCCACCAATGGAGCATAATTCAAATGGTTTTGCATTTGTTCTGCCCACAATTGACCTCCTGGTGACATCAATAGCTTTTCTGTTTCTGGGTCTGTTATATCTATCCATACCGTCAATGTCTCTAGGGCCATCTCCGGATTAAATTGCACACCATAAACATTTTTACCATAAGAAAATGCCTGGTTTTCAAACAGATCGCCAGATGCTAATTTGATAGCGCCTGAGGGAATTTCAAAACCTTCGGAATTCCAATGATAGAAAGATAAATCAGAGTCAAAAAGCTGATTTCCAGTTGAGATAGGTTTAACTGGGTGATAGCCGATTTCCCTTATATCACGAGAATGTTTTACCACTTTTGCCCCTAATACTCGCGCCAATAATTGAGCACCAAGGCAAATACCAAAGAAGGGCTTACCCGAAATAAGAACTGTGGAAATCCAATCCATTTCCTGACGAATAAATGGTAATTTTTCGCCGTCATTAGCACTCATTCGACCACCAAAACTGATCGCGGCTACGTGTTCATTCATGGTTGGGGGAAGTGGATCTCCCTCACCTGTGACTCGAATATCAAGCTCATAACCCCGTTGACGTAAAAGCTTGGCCACTGGCCCAGGATTAGTGGTGGCTTGGTGGAAGATAAATAGAATTTTTTTCACTGACTTTCTGCTGTTAATTGCCTCAAAAATATTGTTCAGAAATCAGATTAGGATTGCTCTAGAACATAGTTCTTGGCAACCCTCTCATAAAAACCAATTAAATCTTCAATTGGGTAAAGCTTCATCACTTTTTGTACTGCTGGACGTTCGGCAACTTTGGCTGCTATGCGGGTGATATTTGGGAATTGCTCAAAAAAATCATCATACTATGTATCTCGAAACACATTTTTATCCGCTAATTCTTCACCTACACCCCACACGTTGGCGCAGCAGCCCGCTCAAGGGCTAGGGCGTGTTTTCAAACTCATTCGTAGGTTGGGTAGAACGAAACCAAACCCAACTGGGTGTACGGAAAATGTTGGGTTTCGTTCCTCAAACGCCACTTCCTATAACGGAGGGAACCTCCGCAACGGAGTGGCTCCCCAACCTACAATTGATACTAATTTTGGGTTTGAAAACAGTCCCTAGGGGTTTGGTCAAATTCCTACTCCTACACTCCTCCCATCCCCTCGCAAGCAACAATTCATCCCAAGATAATTTAAACTCAAGGTAATAGCATCAATTATCTTGCCTTGTTTTGTTATGTCCTCGACCATAGATTCTTTACCCCCAGCTCTTGCCAAAATTGTCCAGCGTTTCCAGCGGGCTACAAACCCCAAGCGACGCTATGAACAACTAATTTGGTATGGTCAACGTCTACAGGAGTTTCCAGAAGCTGATAAAATACCTGAAAATAAGGTTCCTGGATGTGTTTCTCAAGTTTATATCACCGCTTCCCTAGATTCAGGTAAAGTAATATATCAAGGGGATTCCGATTCTCAGTTAACCAAAGGTCTGGTAGGACTTTTAATTGAAGGTTTGCAAGGACTATCACCTACAGATATTACCCAACTAACTCCAGATTTTATTCAAGAAACTGGGTTAAATGTCAGCCTCACACCTTCCCGTGCTAATGGTTTTTATAATATTTTCAAAACCATGCAAAAAAAAGCACTAGCCTGTGAAGGTGAATAATCTGAGTTGGTAAGCTAAAAAACTGACCAAGAAGCAAGCTATATCCGTGGAGTCAATCTCAAATCTAAAATCTAAAGTTGTGTCACTATCATGGTAAATGATTTATTATCTTCCTCTGCCATACCTCCGGTAAGCTTTGCTAATGCAGAATTAGGTGGAGAAGTTCATCAATTTTTCTGGAACTGGGAAAACCAACAAATAACCGTTGTATACGAAGTTCTCGGTCAAGGTACGCCAATATTACTACTACCCGCGTTCAGTACGGTATCCATGCGCCAGGAAATGAGCGGTATTGGCAAATTATTAGCCCCATATTTCCAAGTCGTAGCCCTTGATTTTCCCGGATTTGGATCTTCTTCTCGACCTAGAGTCAATTATGGAGCAAGTTTATATCAACATTTTTTAGAAAATTTTGTCACTTCCATATTTAATACTCCCATAGGAGTAGTAGCTGCTGGTCATAGTGCAGCTTATGTCCTCCAACTAGCTCAAAAGCACTCATCAGTATTTTCACGTATATCATTAGTAGCACCTACATGGCGCGGACCCTTACCAACCATGGGAGCCAGTCGGCAAGTGGCTGGAATTGTGAGAGAATTAGTGCGATCGCCAATTATTGGTCAAGCTCTTTATAAGCTCAACACCTTGCCATCTTTCTTAAGTTTTATGTATCGTCGCCATGTATATGTAGATCAAGGGAAACTCACGCCGAGTTTCATCAACTATAAGTGGCACAATACTCAAAAACCAGGAGCTAGATTTGCTCCCGCAGCATTTGTTACAGGTACTCTCGATGCTGTACATAGCCAAGCTGAGTTTTTGGCATTAGGAAGGGATTTATCTGTTCCGTTGATGGTAGTTATGGGAGAATCATCGCCCCCGAAATCCCTCGCCAACATGAAAGCCCTAGCAGCATTACCAGGAGTTAGCAGTGCTTCACTTCCTGGCTCCTTGGGTATGCATGAAGAATTTCCAGAGGCTATAGTCGAAAAAATCCTGCCGTTTTTCCAAACCTCAGCAGTTTAATATACAAGAAGGTAAATAAGTTGTTAATTCATAGATATCTGATGATATGAGCATCACAATAGTAGGCACAATTCAACGCCGCGACGTTGGTATGGGCGCGTGGGCATTAGTTTCAGAAGAAGGAGTTACCTATGAAATTCTCAAAGGAGCAGATAAGAATTTGCTCAAAACCGGACAAAAAGCAAGAGTTACGGGAAAAATCCGAGAAGATGTGATGACGATGGCAATGATTGGTCCTGTACTCGAAGTCAACTCTTTTGAAATTGTTAATTCTGGCTAATACCTGCTGAATCTAGTACTCCTTGTATGCGGCTTCTAAATTCCCCTTTAGGATGCCCTCCTTTGACTTCACCCACAATCTGAAATTCTCCTTCTGGGGAATCGCAGATAATATAAGTAGGCCATCCCATTTCAGATTTATCTGGATACTGACTCAGCAGTACTTTCCGGTACTTGCGGTAAGTCGCAGTATCTTGCATTTTCACATCTATAAACTGCAAACCCAGTTCTGCCACCACCTTTTGATCGTAAAAAGACATTTTATGGCAGATGCCGCAATCCTCTGAAGAAAACTTAATCACTGCTAGTTGCATATGGCTCTGCTACTCTTATTAATTTAATAAACATAAAGGTGGTAAGATTCTACCATGACAGGTGAGCCAGAGAAAATTTTCTAGACTTATCTGTAATATCCGGATATATTATTACCAATGTACTGCTCAGTGATGCATTTCCATAAAGAATCCCCCAGCCAGAATCAACCAACCGGGGAAATGAGTTATCAGGGTGCATCTACCAATATATTGTTCTAGACTTATCTGTAATATCCGGATATATTATTACTAATGTACTGCTCAGTGATGTATTTCCATAAAGAATCCCCCAGCCAGAATCAACCAACCGGGGAAATGAGTTATTAGGGTGCATCTACCAATATATTGTTCTAGAGTTATCTGTAATATCCGGATAAATTTTTACCAATTTGCGATTTGAGGATGCATTACCAAAAAATCCCCCAGCCAGCATCAACCAACCGGGGGAATGAGTTATCAGGGTGCATCTACCAATATATTGTTCTAGAGTTATCTGTAATATCCGGATAAATTTTTACCAATTTGCGATTTGAGGATGCATTGCCAAAAAAATCCCCCAGCCAGCATCAACCAACCGGGGGAATGAGTTATCAGGGTGCATCTACCAGTACATTTTTCTTGGTTTATACTTAACATCCGGATAAATTGTTACCAAACTCTGAGTTGAGGATGCATTGCCAAAAAAAATCCCCCAGCCAGCATCAACCAACCGGGGGAATGAGTTATCAGGGTGCATCTACCAGTACATTGTTCTTGGTTTATACGTAATATCCGGATAAATTGTTACTAAACTCTGAGTTGAGGATGCATTGCCAAAAAAAATCCCCCAGCCAGCATCAACCAACCGGGGAAATGAGTTATCAGGGTGCATCTACCAGTACATTGTTCTTGATTTATACGTAATATCCGGATAAATTGTTACTAAACTCTGAGTTGAGGATGCATTGCCAAAAAAATCCCCCAGCCAGCATCAACCAACCGGGGGAATGAGTTATCAGGGTGCATCTACCAGTACATTGTTCTTGATTTATACCTAACATCCGGATAAATTGTTACCAAACTCTGAGTTGAGGATGCATTGCCAAAAAAATCCCCCAGCCAGCATCAACCAACCGGGGAAATGAGTTATCAGGGTGCATCTACCAGTACATTGTTCTTGATTTATACCTAACATCCGGATAAATTCCTGAAAATAGCATGAAAATTTTTTGCCTATTATCAATAGGATTTACGCACTCGTTACGTTGGCGTAGCCTGTTCCGGAGGGACTTAAAATTAGGTCTTTGGAATTGCTTCCTTGCCGAGCCATGACTGTGCTTACGTTGTCCGTGGGTAAGTCCTGATCAAAAAACCCCCAGCCAGGATTAACCAACCGGGGGAATGAGTTATCAGGGTGCATCTACCAGTACATTGTTCTTGGAGAATAAATATGTTCCGGATAAATAACAAAAATTAGGGTAGGGGACAGGTTCAAGACATGATTACAATAAAAAAGAATCCCCTAATAAAAACAATAGGGGGAGTGAGTTATTATCTGAAATGCATCTAGGAATAGAGTGTAATATATATAGCATTTACCAACAGTGTAATTTAGTATGATTAGGAGTTAAATAAAATGACATCATGTTTGGTTACTTCAATTGTTAATCACCCAATTAGTTACTAGACAATCGGTGTATATCCAAAGGGAATAGTGTTGTTATTTTGACCAAACAGTAATTGGTAAGCTGTGGCGTATTTAATTTGTATATCGGACGCGGGCTTTGGGGCCCGCACTACAATAATTTGACGTTTTCACCTTATACAATTTAGCTGCACAGCAGCTTATCAACTCCCTAGTACAGCACGGCGGAAAGGTCGCAACCATTTATAAAACGTCAAAGCAAGAGTTCACAATACTTTTGATCCCTCCGGGGTATCTCCTCCGGAGAGGCTGCGCCAACGCCATTTGCTTTATGCCGGGGCTCGCGCAGCGTATCCGCAGGATTCACCCTTTCGGTAGTTGTTCATGGGGGAAACCCCCAAGACCACACTACCTCACCACCGCAATGGCTCAATGCGTGAATGCGTGACTTTTGACTTCCGCGTAGCGGTACTAGCCCTTGAGCGGGCGGCTGCGCCAACAGGAGAGGGAACTCTTAACTTTTAACAGTCAACAGTGAGGCTTTTCGCCTAGATCAAGTGCCCAAATTATATTTGTGGAGGTGGAAAAATTTTTTCCTTACTCAACCTCCTTGATTTATCGATGGGGAAACTGTTAGCGCACCTCCGACCTAGGAGGCTAACTGATAACTGATAACTGATAACTGAAATGACTGCTATCCTGCGGATAAATTTACATGAACTACCAGCCCTTACTTCGTTGAAGGACTGGTTTCTGCATCCAGCCCAGCAAGGAGTGATTTTTGACACTTCTTTTGACCCAGTTGCTGCATGTTGACCGTATTTTTACGGCTACATGAAGTAGAGCCAGAATCATCCACGTCTACGAGGCTAGTTCCTAACCCCGGCAGGTTGTCTGAATATCCACTTTTGGTTTGCTTTTAGTAACTACCGTGCCATTACAGCTAAAGTGTGCGTATAGTTACTCCTAGTACTATACCA
>JASJDS010000127.1 GCA_030065055.1 Calothrix sp. MO_192.B10 | reverse complement strand
AATTGAGGGGATAAGATTACGGACGTATTGTTTCTTGCACTACCTGTATCGAAACAAATGTTTTTACTTCGTTCCATAAATAAATTTAGGGGCTTGGTGACCATTTTTCTTTTTCTTTACTTTTGCCTTGTTCGGTCAAAAATAAGTTTTAAGGTAAGCCATGAATGCCTTGCCCAACCTGGGCTTAAGAACCCCAGTAAATCTATGATTTACTGGTCTACAATTACTGGGGGTCAGAATCCCCCAGGAACATTGAGCCTTCTTCCGCTCAAACCTTCTTCCTTCTTCCTTCTTCCTTCTTCAATCATCAGGCTAGGTAAAAGATCCCCGACTTCTGAATCAATATCCGCACATCGTAGCGATTCCTAGGATAGAAGTCGGGGATCGTTCGCACCCGCGACTCATCAAACAATGCAGCAAATAACTACTTACTTAGCCTAAACATTAAATTATTATAAAAAATTGACATCTAATCGCAGTACATTATACCTATTGCTGCTAATCTGGAAGCAGCAACTAAATTTGTAATTTCTGACACAAGTTAAATCCAAGAAAGATTTAATAATAAACACATAGTGCTTTGTATAAAAACAGATATTAACTCCAGCAATCATCAAGACTATCTGGAGAAAATTTTTTATGAACCATGACCCTTTTATAGTTCCACCAGGTAAAAAGATTTGTTTAGCAAAAGATTACGATCCCGCCTATAAAGACAATTACCATCAAAAATCTGATGCGGTAGAAAAATTGCAGGCAGGTATTAACAAATTAGCTAAATATCAAGACACTCTTTATGCTCAAAATACCTATGCCTTATTAATTATATTTCAGGCAATGGATGCAGCAGGTAAAGATAGCACCATCAAACACGTCATGTCTGGTGTGAATCCCCAGGGGTGTCAGGTATTTAACTTCAAAGCCCCCAGCGCAGAAGAACTGGATCATGATTATTTATGGCGAACAGCAAAAGCTTTGCCGGAAAGAGGTCGGATTGGCATTTTTAACCGTTCTTACTATGAGGAAGTGTTAGCAGTTAGAGTACATCCAGAACTGTTACAGAAGCAACAATTGCCCCATTTCCCCAATGATAATCAAATTTGGAAGCAAAGATTTGAAGAAATAAATAACTTTGAAAAATATCTGGTAAACAATGGTATAATTGTTCTCAAGTTTTTTTTGAATGTATCGAAAGAAGAACAGAAAAAACGTTTCTTAAAAAGAATTGAATTACCAGAAAAGCATTGGAAATTTTCCTTAAGTGATGTCCATGCGAGATCCTTTTGGAATGACTACATGGAAGCCTATGAAGATGTTTTTAAACATACAAGTACAGCTTGGGCACCTTGGTATATTATTCCGGCAGATCGCAAATGGTTTACCCGTTTGGTGGTTGCGGATATTATTTGCACCAAGTTAAAAGAATTAAATTTACAATATCCAAAAGTCAGCGCAGAACACAAGGAGCAATTATTACTAGCCAAAGCGATGTTAGAGGAAGAGGATTAAATTTAGGCTAATTTTAATTAAATCCTCACAAGTTTCTCAGATTTGTAGCCTAACCTCAATATATCTCCACAGGAGGGGTAACGAATATGGAACCCAGGAAACTTGCACAATTCATGAACTTTTTACAGGAAGATTTAGCAATTCCGGCAACGGATTTACAACTTGCCTTGCGCCATCCCGAACAAACTCCTGGTTTGTTACCGATGATTCTGTGGCAGTACGGGTTGGTAACGTTAAGCCAGTTGGATAGTATTTTTGACTGGTTGCAGGGGAGTAATTAAATTTAATTCCTAATTAATATCAATATGCAAAAACGTCTTGGCATTCTGACTAGTGGTGGTGATTGTCCTGGACTGAATACAGCGATCAGGGCAGTGGTGAATCATGCTACCCTAACCTATGATTGGAAAGTGGTAGGTATACCCTATGCTACAAGGGGGTTACGGGAAAGAAAATCTGTTGTACTGGCAGTACATGGGTTAGACCTTCATGGTATTGATCCTTTACTTTGTATGGGTGGCACTATCCTTGGCAGCATTAATAAGGGTGATACTTTAGATAATATAGATGAAGTTTTATCTGGTTACAAAGCTTTAGAATTAGATGCTTTGATTGGGATTGGTGGAGATGGTAGTTTGGCAATTTTTCACCAATTGCAACTTCAAGGTAATTGGCAGTTAATCGCTATTCCTAAGACCATTGATAATGATGTGGCACTGACAGAAAGGGTGGTGGGGTTTGATACAGCGGTTAATACTATTGTTGAGGCCATAAATCGCTTGACTTTTACCGCAGCCAGCCATGATCGGGTGATGATTATTGAAGTCATGGGAAGGAGCGTGGGTCATTTGGCACTACAAGCGGGAATTGCTGGTGGTGCGGATATAATTTTGATTCCGGAGATACCCTACTCTATTGAGGGGATTTACCAACACATAGCAGAATTAAGACAACGCTTCTGGCGTAGATTTGCCATTATTGTGGTAGCGGAAGGCGCTCAAATTGCCACAGATTCACAGATTTATAGTAAGTGCGAACAACTTAACTGTGGTATGGGTAAGTATATTGCTGAGGAAATGCGACACCATAGCAATCAGCAAATAGATATTAGAGTTTCGGTTTTAGGGCATATTCAACGGGGTGGTATTCCTTCAGCAAGCGATCGCTTAATTGCATCAGCTTTCGGTAAAGCGGCGGTGGATTTGGTCGCAGAGGAAAAATCTGATTTAATGGTAGCTTGGCAAAATGGGGAAGTAGTACCCATTGCCTTAGAATCAGTTTTGCAAAAAAGTCCTCAGGGGGTAGATCCTGATGGTTTTTTGGTACAAACTGCCCGTTCTTTGGGTATTTATGTGGGAGAACTAGATGCTCCCCACCCACAAGGGGGAAGTAATATCGTATCCGGTTAAAAACTTATGATTAAGACCGCAGGGGTGCAGGGGGAGAAAGAGGTTTAAGATTTTTGCACCATGTCCTAAATGATGGGTGTTTCTGACAATTTTATACCTATAAAGGCAGATACACTACACACTAGGACGTGGTATTATTGTAGACCCAGCAAGAGGCTGAAGGCTAAAAGTTCGGGTTCATCTACCATTTTCTTAAGTTATATACTTATTTATTTATTTATTGAATCCGGAATAATTAATTTTGTTTTTTGGCGATCGCTTAATGGATCAATCCATCTGTAAGCGATCGCTAACTTATATCGGCAAATATCAGGGGATTAGGAAAGCTTCGCTGTAGCTTGTAATTCAGGACTGTTATATTTCTTATGAATGATTAATGATTTAGGACTGCTATAGTTATACTGAGCATTTCGGGAGCATTCCAAATGCTAATAAATCATCTATCCAATACCCTAGAAGGTTATCGCTACACGGTCAAAGCCCATCTACCCTTCACCGAACGTCTTCGACGAACATGGCTACAAAATTATCTTAGCCCATCTTCATGGGCTTGATTTGTGTAGCCTCTGGGCTTTAGCTTGTTAGCAGAGCGGCAGGAAGTGCGGGCTTTTTCAAAAATAGGGATGCTCCTAGCATTTCTGTAGGATATCAAAAATGTTATCTAGAAAATTTCCGTATATATTAAGAGGAGGTGACTGTAATGATGATATGTGCTCATCAAATAAATAATTATATGTAGGACTTACGCAACTGGCATATTTTTTCTGTAGGGGAGGCAAAATGCGGTGTAGATTTTCTGCCCGCATTATTGCCGTTGCGTGACAGCGCGAAAATATTTGAACATAGCAATAAGACTTATAACATCACGCACCAACCACCGATTGTGACAATTGCGTAAGTCCTGATATGAAAAGCTTTCGTATAAGAACATATTTCATAGTTCAACCACTTAGGTTATGGTTGGTATATGACCAACAAGTTACCTATTCGTGTCTAGTTCACGATGTTAATACAACTTCATAAAGGTGGATACCTAAATTGCTATAAACTACGCAGCAACATTCATACTGGTTATAATCCTGAGAGGAATCTGTTTAAGCCTATGGCTACTCGTGAAGAAATTGCAGAAAAAATTGCCGATCTTTTTGACAACATTGATCGTCAAATTGAAGATGATGTTAGTAAGCTAATCCGCAACTCAGGTATATTTAAACAATATAATGCAGAGGAGATTGCAGAGGGTTTTGCATATTATTTAAAGAGTAAATCTAGGACCTCTGGTGAACTTTCTGCAGAACACAGAGCACTTGCATCAAACGTTTCTAATCTGTCTGCTGATCTTCAGATACTTAAGAAAGTTCCTCAAGACATTGATGAATTAAAACAAGGTATTGCTAACTTAGAAAATTCCGTCAACAACATGAGGATTGAGTATGATGCCTCCATCGCTTCGATAAAAGTTAGCGTTGATTCTGTTAGAAATAGCGCAGAGCTTCTTACAAGCTCTGTGACTACAATTCGACAAAATATTGACAGACTAACAACAAATGATAGTGTTGAGTTGCTTCTTAGCAAAACAAAAGAATCATTAGTTTCTAAGAATGACTTAGATGACAAGATATCTGATTTGACGACTAATATTCAACAAAATATTTCTGGACTAGCAACAAATGATAATATTAAGTCGCTTCTTGCCGAAACAAAAGAATCATTAGTTTCTAAAGATGATTTAGATGAAAAGATAGCTAATTTGACGACAAATGATAGTGTTAAGTTGCTTCTTAATGAAACAAAAGAATCATTAGTTTCTAAGAATTATTTAGATGAAAAAATAGCTAATTTGAATAATCAAATCCAAGAAGCAAAGAATACGAGATGGATTCAGTTTTTTTTCAGCATGGGAGGTATGTTATTGGGATTCTTAGCCGTTATAGTGGCTATTTTTTTAGCTATTCCTTCACTACAAAATACTTCAAAAAATTCAACCTCTAGTTCAACTGAACAGCCTACTAAAAGTCAACCTTCTCCAAGCAAGACAAATTAAACCAAGTTCCTCACAGTCAATATCTTCTTAGTGGATATGCAAAGGTTACTCTCTGGTGCTGAACACGAATGTTAAACTGATAAAGCAAGGAATTAGCGATCGCTCGCTTTTAATCTCAAGGCTCAATCCCCTCATCCCGCAGCCGTTTTTCCAATTCTTCTAACCGCTTTAAAGCAACTTCCTTAGCCTGTCGCTCTTGTTCTTTGGCTTGCCGCTCTTGCTCAACTAACTCGGTTCCCCACAGCAATAAATTACCCCCTTCATCCCACCAGCGCAACCAATAACCTTCCCGATTCTCTCGCTTTCCTTGCCACACACCTATAAATAGCTCCATTTGGGGAAGCCAATAACGGTTATTCTCATCAGGCGCACCTAAATCATATTTCCCCGATTCATCCAAGCGATGCACTTCTAAAGAACCGCTTTCTGGCTCAAAAATAATATAATTGGGTACTTGAAGAATTTGCTCGTAGAAAAACCACTTTCCGGGGGGATGGGTACGTTTACTAGAATATTCACTACCCTCAGCATCCGAGAGAAATTCCATTACCACCACTGGAATATCGCCCTGTCGGTGGGGGGTATAGCTACGTTTAACTTCCCCTCTAGGCACAGTAATTTTGGGTATGTAAGCCCAATCAGGGGCTTTGACGACAATTTTGTCATTTACAGTCGCGCAGATGCCGTAATTGGTAGTAGCTAGGGCTGTTGACGGTAGTTTTCCCGCCAGTTCTAAACTTTCGGTGAGTGCAGCAGCCAAGGGTGGTTGATTGACATTATCCACTGGTTCATCGTCTAAAACGAAGTCTTCTGGCAGGAGTTCCCAAGTAACATTATAAGGATGAGCAGTAGCAATCATAGCAACCACCATAAATGAGGGCTAAATCTTAGTATAACGAAGCTGTTTGCCAGTCATACAATTTTAGATTTTAGATTTTGGTAGGACTTACGCAACTGGCATATTTTTTCTGTAGGGGAGGCAAAATGCGGTGTAGATTTTCTGCCCGCATTATTGCCGTTGCGTGAAGTTGCGAGAATATTTGAACGTAGCAATCAGACTTGTAACATCACGCACCAATGATCGATTGTGACAATTGCGTAAGTCCTGTTTGGATTGTGGATTTTAGATTGACCCTACATATAAATTTGGAGGAAGCATCCCAATTTGGAGAGTGCTGAGGATACCAAAATTTACTGGGCGGACGAATTTAAATTAACATTGATAATTTTTGCAGTTTAGTAAAAAGAAACAAATAATAATTTATCATTGATTTTGTTTTAAACCTGCTTCAATATCAGGATACGCTTCTTCATCGTAACCAGATTCATCAGCCACCCATTCATCGACAAGCCCTATCACCTTGTCTAATGAATTGTCTTTTTCATTGATAATAGGTTCTTCCCGAAGGTTAGGGGTGTAGATATGACAATCAACTGATACTGGGAAAGATTTAATTGATGTAGAAGCTTTATAACTACGGGACGGTATTATACCTGAAGAGAAAAATGTAGACTTAGAGCTAAAGTTATAAGTACGACCACTCTTAAAGCTTAAGAATGTTGCTTTTCGTTGAATCAACGCATCAACTTTCTCCCTAATCTCTAGCAATTCTTGATGAGAAAGGGAATCTAATTGTTGAACAATAGTGTTGAACGTTGAAGTTTTAAGCATTTTACCACAAGGAACTGCTTTTTCTTTATGCTATCCCAAATTATTTATTAGCCGCAACAAGCATTGAAGGTTCTTATTCTCGCCAAATATCGCCACACAGCATGGTATTACCAGACTAGATTTGTCGCATTTTGGAATGCAAGCTAGCTTGCATTCTAACATAAGGCAAAGAATTCGTAGTATTTGTCGTAATACATCATGAACAAGAAAGAACCAGCAGAATATCTAGGTGTAAGCGTCCGTGCCTTAGAGTCATTGACAAAATTGGAAATAGGGACTAAGGAAGATATATTTTCATATTCCCACACACATATCTTGCACCAATGAAGTGGAAGGGTAAGATGGGCAGTGGTCACCCTAGGAAATTTTCTCAATCATTTTGTGGTGCAAGATGGGAATATACCTATCTCTAGATCATCAGGTTGTTATGCAAATTCATAGTTCCTCCAATTCTTTGAGTGATACTCTTCGTCAACGCAGGCAAAAATTAGGCAAATTGATTGATTTTCCGGCAATTATCTGGTCAGGAAATAGGGCTTCCCGTAACTTCCCCGCCAATAGATTTCCTTTCCGTGCCAGCAGTCATTTTCTTTACTTTGCAGGACTTCCCTTAAGTAATGCTGCTATTCGTCTAGAAGGAGAAAAACTGGAACTATTTATTGACGATCCTAAACCTGATAGTGCCCTCTGGCATGGGGAAATGCCCAAACGCGAGGAAATTGCCCAAATGATAGGGGCAAATGAGGCTTATCCTCTAACAGAATTGGAATCACGCTCATTTGGTGCAGCTACCATTTCTGTCCAAGATCCGGCTACCTGGACTCAACAGTCACAATTGTTAGGTCGATGGATACTACCCCAAAACCCACCCCAAGGGATTGATTTGGAATTAGCCAAAGCCATTGTCTCCTTACGTCTCACCCATGACCAAGGAGCGTTAACTGAGCTACAAAAAGCTGCTAATGTCAGTATAGAGGCTCATCTGGTTGGGATGAGGGCGGCGAAATCAGCCCGTACAGAAGCAGAAGTGAGGGCAGCAATGGAAAGTATTATTATTGCCCATAATATGACCACTTCCTATAACAGTATTGTTACGACCCACGGTGAAATTTTACACAATGAAAAATACCATCATTCCTTACAACCAGGGGATTTAATTCTAGCGGATGTGGGTGCAGAGACGGAGATGGGATGGGCCGCAGATATTACCCGTACATTTCCTGTGAGTGGTAAATTTTCATCTACCCAGAGAGATATTTATGATGTGGTATTGGCAGCACATGATGTTTGTATTGATAAAATTCGCCCAGGGGTAGAGTACCGAGATATCCATATGCTTGCCTGTATCACCTTGGCTGAGGGATTGGTAGATTTGGGTATTTTAAAGGGGAATGGGGCAGATTTAGTGGAAAGGGATGTGCATTCTGTCTTTTTCCCCCACGGTGTGGGACATTTGTTAGGTTTAGATGTCCATGATATGGAAGACTTGGGGGATTTAGCCGGGTATGAAGAGGGAAGAAGTAGGAGCGATCGCTTTGGTTTGGGATATTTGCGTTTAAGTCGTCCCTTGCGATCGGGAATGTTGGTAACAATTGAGCCTGGGTTTTATCAAGTGCCAGCAATTTTAAATACTGCTCGCTCCAGATATCAATACCTGGTTGATTGGGAACGGTTGGAACAGTTTGCTGATGTACGTGGTATCCGCACTGAAGATGATGTTTTAGTTACAGATACGGGAAGAGAAGTATTGACAGCAGCATTACCAACAGATGGCTCGGCTGTCGAAAATATAGTTAGCGGCGAGGGGTGAGGGAGTCATGGAGTGAGGGAGTACCTGAATTTAGAATTTAGAATTTAGAATTTAGAATTATTTTTCTGAATTCTGCATTCTGCATTCTGAATTCTTCACTCCTTCCCTCCTTCCCTCCTTCCCTCCATCAACTAACAACTAACAACTAACAACTAACAACTAACAACCTTCACTCCTTGTCTTAAAAATCCAAGCTCGGCCAATCTAGTTGGCGATAATACTTAGTCATATCGTCAAATTTACGTAATTCAGCACGTTTAACTTCAATTTCAGGAGAATCAGTTATCCATTCTTGATTTAATTGTGACAACATACTACTGAAGCGATCGCGATCTAAATCAGTAGGTATTTCACCAAAATAACCCAATGTCACATGGGCAGTGAAATAATACTGCTGTTCAATTCCCAATGCCATTAATTGGGGATTTTGATAGATAATTCGGCGCAGGCTGAGAATCTGCTCGTAGCTGCTTTTATCTCGGGGAACTAAACAAACTCCTACGGCTCTGGGCATCACCATTAGTCCAAACATTTGCCAACGGATAGAATCACCAGAGGTGAATGATTGTTGATATTGCTGAAAAATCTCCCTAAAACAAGATTGTAACTTGTCGTCATAGTCTGGAATTTGTTGGCAGGCATCGAGGAAATTACTTTCCCAAATCAAATCTGCCAGGGTGAGGTGAAAACTATCGGGTGGTAGAGCTACAATTAAATTATCAGATATAGATAATTTTAATAGTTGCTGTTGGTAATCTTGTAACTTTTTGTAGAAAGCCGAGTTATATGAATCTTCTTCCCAGGGAGGAGTAATGATGGTGTAACCGGGAAATGGTGCAGCTTGTCTAATTCCCTTGGGTGTGGGTTGAAATTTGGTAGATTCCTGAATGTGTTGAATTTGCGATGTATAAGCTTCTGGTAACGTCATACGCGCTACCCGATTTAGGTAGATTTGATAATTGTCGTCCAATCTTCTTAGCCTCCCACTGTTACTCGATCATTTTAAGCAGAATCACTCACATTAAAGCAATCATTTGCCGACTATCTGGGATTTTAAATGTGATCAACTCCTTAGCCCTTGAGCGGGCGGCTGCGCCAACGGGAGAGGGAACAGGCAACAGGGAAGATTGAGGGTGCCCCCATTGGGTTTGAGTCCCCCGCCACTTAGCGGTATGGGTTGGTGGTGGGTTCAATTCCCCACCACACTCATCCGGTGTTCCCTATTAAGAGTTAAGAGTTGCCTGGAAAAAAATTTTCGGTATTCTTTCACCAATACAAGAGTAATTTTAGCGTTCTTAATTTGCTAGTATGCCAATTTACGTTTACTGGGGTGAAGATGAATTTGCCATGGAACAAGCTGTGATAGCATTGCGCGATCGCATCATAGATCCTTCATGGACAAGTTTCAACTACCATACCTTTCCTCCTGATGGTGCTGATGCGATTATCCAAGGGTTAAATCAAGCCATGACTCCACCATTTGGTATGGGGGGACGTTTAGTATGGCTGGTTAACACCACCCTTTGTCACCAATGTCCAGAAAATGTCTTGTCAGAGTTACAACGTACCTTAGGAGCAATTCCTGAAAACTCATGTTTATTACTTACCAATCGTAATAAACCGGACGAACGCCTAAAATCCACTAAACTATTAAAAAAGTTTGCCACAAAATTCCAAGACTTCTCCTTGATTCCTCCTTGGAAAACAGATTTACTGGCAAAAGCTGTACAGCAAGCTGCTCAAACCGTGGGTGTCAAACTAACAGCGAAAAGTGTAAATTTTTTGACAGAATGTGTAGGAAATGATACACGTCTACTATACAATGAGCTAGAGAAATTGCGGCTTTATGCTGGAGGTAAAAATCAACCACAAGATGTAGATGTGCTGGCACGTTTAGTTCGTAATACTACACACAATAGCTTGAAGTTGGCAACAGCAATTAGAACTGGCGATACCCCTAAATCCTTGGCTTTATTAGCCGATCTTTTGGATGCATCGGAACCAGCTTTAAAAATAGTTGCCACATTAATTGGACAATTTCGTACTTGGTTATGGGTAAAAATTATGATGGAAAGTGGAGAACGAGATCGACAAGCGATCGCTAAAGCAGCAGAAGTTGCTAACCCCAAACGCATTTATTTTTTACAGCAAGAAGTTCAATCCCTTTCCGTACCACAACTAGCATCTACCTTACCCTTACTTTTACAATTAGAAGTTAGTCTCAAACAAGGAGCCAACGAAGCATCTGTGTTCAAAACAAAAGTGGTAGAACTTTGTCAAGTATGCCGAATAACTTGACAATAAATATCAAGTTTATATGGACACAGATATTTCTGGAACTTATCCTTCATAAAATAGTTCAATTTTATTAACAAGTTTTAACTAACAGTTGTTTTCCACACAGACTATGAAGAAATCACCCCTACTATCTAACCTACACCAGATGCTTTACAAATCCTCATTGTTTGCCTTCATTACTGCCACAAGTTTAGCTGGTACGACTTTAGTTTTCAACTCTAAAGCTGAAGCTCAAAGTATACGCGTACCTACCACCACAGAAATCAGAAATTATGCCGACGTATTATTAAAAATGGAGCCTCAGCGACAAAGAGCTTTTGAGGAAATCAAAAAAACGCTGCCTAACCGTCGAGGTGGTGTTCCCACGATAGTTTGTAATGATAACAATAGTATTAATGGTCTACCCGGCAGAGCTAGAAGTATTGCCGTTAGATTCTGCCAGCGTTATCAACGAATAGTTGAAGATAATGATATGGATATTGACCGCTTCAATGAGATTACCGAATCACTCACAAATAATGATGAATTGAAGAATAGTATTTACGAGCGTTTGCTAGAAATCCAAAACCAATAATCATTCATTAATATTACCTGTAGAGTTACATCTATTTAGGTATAGATAATTGCTTCTGATTTGATTAAATATATAAATCTTCAGGTGCATATACAATTACGTTGACTTTGCGAAAATTCCTATTTTTAAATCATATATTGGGTTTATGTTCAGATATTCATAAAAACATAAATTATTTGATCCACTCAGTGAATTGGGGTAAGAAGAGAAAAGGTACTGCTAGGCAATGTTTCTGGGAAACAGAACCATTACCTACCCCCAATTGGCAATTTATAATTAAAATAAGGTAACTGTTGACTGGAAGAAGAGTGATGACATTGCAAGACTTGCAAAAGCAGGCATTGGAATTACCAATTAACGATCGCTGGCGTTTAGTTCAATCTCTGTTAAAATCAATTCAACAAGAAACCCTGTCCTCTATTTCTCCAGGCTCAACCATAAAGACTTTGAAGGATCTCCATCCTTGGACTCAAAGTCTGGTTGGTGCAATCCAGCTAGGAGCAGAAAACCCCACGGAATCCTATGTGGATTATCTAGAAGAGAAATACCGTTGAAACGGGTACTGTTTGATAGTAACAAGTGCAGCTGCGATCGCAACTACTGAATTAGCAAAAGCGATCGCTCAAAATTGATTATCCACTGGTAAACTAAAAATATCAAGTCCAGTCATAATTTACATAGTTTTGGCGGCGTGCAATGCAACCGGGAGCAAAGCGAATCTACCAACCTGTCACGCCCATACAATCAGGGTTAAATAACTTTTTGGTATGCGGATTGGGTAGTTTAGGTCAGTATTGTGCCAAAATCCTGAAAGAATTTGATGTTAATGTCAGGGCAATAGATAAAATAGCCCCCGGAAATTGGGAAATTCCCGAATTACCAGATTTATTAGATACCTTGGTAATTGGTGATTGTCGCCAAACTCAAGTTTTAGAAAGAGCCAAGGTTAAGCTGTGTCAGGTAATTTTGTTAGTAACTGATGACGAACAGGTAAATATTCAAGCAGCTTTTGCAGCCCGGTTACTTAACCCCCAAATTCGTTTAGTCATTCGTTCTGGCAAACAAAACCTCAATCAACTATTAAGTCAAAATTTAGGTAACTTCGTCGCCTTTGAACCCAGTCAATTAGCTGCTAATGCTTTTGCTCTGGCAGCTTTAGGCAATGAAACTCTGGCTTGTTTCTCCCTAGATAATGAGTTGATTCAGGTAATACAGCGACAAATTCAACCAGGGGAGTTGTGGTATTATCAACGCCATATTTTTGAACTCAATACACACCTGCGTCGAGTTTTAAACTATTACCCTGCCAATACAGATCCCCAAATCACTAGCGAATTTTATCAATGGCATCCCCAACAGCAATTACAAGGGGGTGATACCCTGGTTTACATTGAGAGGGGTAAGGATTTAGCAATTCAAAAACCCGCAGTTACGGCTAACTCCCAACGTCGTCACCTCTCTTGGAAAAAAATTATCCGCCACCTTTCTTGGCATAGTTGCAAACAAAAACTGATTCAGTTTTGGCAAAGGATAGATTTACATCCTTCTCTACGGATAGTTATAGTGTGTGGCGTAACTATATCTTGCCTAGGGATTACGGGTATCTTGATATATTTGCTCTCCTATCCAGGAGTGAATTTAATAGATGCTTTTCATACCACAGCCAGCTTACTTTTAGGTGGATATGGGGATGTATTTGGTGGAGTAAAGTTAAACGAACCAATCCCTTTATGGTTGCATTTGTTTAGTTTGGGGTTAGCCTTAGTAGGAACCGCTTTGATTGGTGTAATGTATGCACTGTTCACAGAAAATCTCTTAAGTGCTAGATTCCAGTTCTTAACCCGTCGTCCATCAATTCCCAAACAAAATCATGTTGTTGTGATTGGTTTAGGGCGTTTAGGTCAAGGTATAGCCAGTTTTTTACAAGAATTCAAACAACCATTGGTAGGAATTGACAATCGTCAACTAGATCAGCACATTCTACCACAGATGCCATTGATTATAGGTGAGTCAATCAATGCCTTGAGTAAAGTTAACCTGAATCATGCTAGAAGCATAATCGTGGCAACTAACAACCAAATGATTAATCTAGAGATTGGTTTAATTGCCCACAATGCTAGTCCCCAAGCAGGGTTAGTAATCCGGATGTTGGATCGGAATTTTAGTGAAACTTTGGGGCAATTGTTACCTTTTGCCAAAGTGTTATGTACAGAGGTGTTAGCGGCGGAAGCCTTCGTTGCTGCCGCTTTTGGGGAGAATATTCTCCACTTGTTCCATGCTCACAACCAGACTGTATTGGTGACAGAATATAATATTGCCGCCGATGATACTTTAAATAAATTACTGTTGGCCGATGTGGCATATGGCTATGGGGTAGTGCCTATTTTGTATCAAAAGTCAAGCCAACAAATATCTAAGTGGATGCCCTCTGATGATATTAAATTAAAAGTAGGCGATCGCCTGGTAGTATTAGCAAATATCGAAGGTTTAAAACGGATTGAACAGGGTAAATTAGCTTTCCGTCCTTGGCTACTCAAGGTCGAAAAAGCGAACGCCATCCATTCCTCATTTGAGGGAGCAAGAACCATAGCCCGCATTTCTGGATGTCCCCTAGCTATGGCGAGTAAGGTAATGGAAGAGTTACCAGCAATTTTACCCAAGCCTTTATATAATCATCAAGCCCAGCGTTTAGTGCGCGAATTAGCTCAGGTAAGGGTTACAGCGCACTTGTTACCTTATGGGTGATTCACCGGACATCATATCAATCCAAAATCTAAAATCTAAAATTGAATGACAATGAGATGATAACCTGATGACCATATTTAGTTGAGGTTAATCCCATGGTTTGGCAGCGTCCAGATGGCCGTAAATCCGATCAACTACGTCCTATTACCTTTGAGCAAGGGTTTACCAATTTTGCTCCCGGCTCCGTCTTAGCAAAATGTGGCAATACCCAAGTACTTTGCACAGTGAGCATTGAGGAGAGAGTACCCAGATTTTTATTAGATAGTGGTAAAGGTTGGTTAACTGCCGAGTATCGGATGTTGCCATCAGCTACCCAGCAGCGACAGCAAAGGGAATTATTAAAACTATCTGGAAGAACCCAAGAGATTCAGCGATTAATTGGACGTAGTTTGAGAGCAGCAATAGATTTTGAAGTACTGGGAGAACGAACCCTGACAGTGGATGCAGATGTATTGCAAGCAGATGCAGGAACTCGAACCACAGCAATTACAGGTGGATTTGTTGCCCTAGCGGGGGCAATTGAGCGATTATTACACCAAGGTATTTTAGAGCGATCGCCCCTCATTGGACAAATAGCAGCGATTTCCGTGGGTTTATTAGATGGAGAACCCTATTTAGATTTAAACTATGACGAAGATGTGGCTGCGGATGTAGATTTTAATGTGGTGATGAATCAGCAATTAGGCATTATTGAAGTGCAGGGAACCGCAGAAGAGGGTAGTTTCACTCGTTCCCAATTAAATCAACTTCTAGACTACGCAGAAAAAGGCATTCAAGAATTATTATTAGCCCAACAAGCAGCTATGAAAGAATGGAAAGATTATATCGCCAAGGGGTAAAAGTAGGGAACATCCACCAACTTTTTTCAACAGTGATTTGCTCAATGTCGCCGTGCCCTCACACCGTATTATTGTCGGTGAGTATAT
>JASJDS010000012.1 GCA_030065055.1 Calothrix sp. MO_192.B10 | reverse complement strand
GGCTAGATTGGCTGATATATCTTCAAACAGCTCTAGCTGTCTAGCCGAGTTTCCAGGCACCCGCCGTTTGCTCTTACGAGCGGCGCGTCTCCTTTTACCCTCTGTTGATTCAGAGGTGGACATTTCAAACAGTCTAAGCTGTTTTGGTTCCCGAAAGTCCTCCGGTACCACTTTTATTTTCACTTTGCAAGAAACAGGGAAAGAATGTATCTCAATCCCGCGTTTCTTTATATTCCGTGCAGCGTTTACGTCTGCATCAGCATGATGTCCGCAGCTCGTGCAAATGAACTTTTCTTTACTTCTAGATGCCTTGTCTTTATGCCCACAACAAGAACAAATTTGTGAAGTAAACCTCGGATTAACACGCTCAAAAATTTTTCCTTGCTTTGCAGCTAAGTACTCAATTTTCTTGGTTAAAGAATACCAAGACGCATCAGATATACTACGATTTAAACCACGCTTTCTTGACTGACCATTAGGGAGAAAGCGACCTTTTTTGCTGTTATCTTCCTTAGTAGCACAACGCGTCTTGATGCAGTCGCTCATGGGGGAAACCACGCCATTTGCTCTTAGTGGGAGACCACGCCAGTTCCTCCATTTGGGGAGACCCCAAGACCGGACTGGCTCCACAAGACCGCAATGGCTCCCCAAGACCGCGCTGCATCGCTTTTTCATCGCCGAAATATTTAGGTCTTCAACTATGATTGCATCTGCTTTTTTGGTTAATTCTCTAGCTAGCTTCCATTGAAATGCCTCGCGTTTATGGGTTATTTTTTGATGTAGCCTGCTAACTTTAAGCCGCGCTTTTTTGCGATTGTTAGAACGCTTCTTTTTACGCGATAAGTCACGTTGTCTAACCTTTAAAAGCTTGCGAGTTTTCTTATTAATAGAATGTTTAGGATTACTGTGTTGAGAGCCGTCAGAGCAGTGTACTAACTGAGTAATTCCCATATCCAAGCCTAGGACTGTTCTAGCTTCTTCTGTCGGAATTATAGGAAATGATGGTACAGCTTTATCTTCTATTTTTAAAGTTATATACAATCCGTCAGCTTTTAATCTTATGGTTGCTGATTTAACTTTGAAACCTTCAGGAATAGGGCGAGAATTAAAATATCCTATCCAACCTAACTTAGGAAGATAGATAGCTTTATCAGTTACCTTAATACCAGTCGTAAAAGTAAATGATTTAAAATTACTCTTATTTTTAAATTTTGGATACTTACCACGTCCAGCAAAGAAATTGTTGTACGCAACTTGCAAACGTTTAACATTTTGTTGCAATACAGTTGAATCTATTTCTTTATACCAAGGACGAACTTGCTTTAACACTGGAAGATTAGTTATCTGTATTTCTTCAGCAGTTTTTAACTTAATCTCGCCAGTTTTCTTTTTAATTTTGTAAACTGACCCAGTATCGGAAGTAGCCGAATTAGATGATATTGGACAAGTTAGAGGGCAAGCAGCACTTTTATTTCTTAAATCGCAATACTCACCTTGCACAAATCTTGCTTGATAGGTTGCCTCTCTATCAGCAAGATTGTAGTTGTAATTAGCTCTTAGCATATCAATCCAGTTAAGAACCTTTAAGGTCTGCTCCTTACTTGGTTTTAACTTGTATCGATATCCTAAAATCATTTATTGCGATGTTTGTTGTGGATGTGTTATTGCTGACTACATAACTATAACGTACAAATCCGTAAAAATGCAACAGTATAGAATCAAAAAACATACCGTTTCAATGATTAATTTTCATTTAGTATGGATACCTAAACGTAGGAAGCGAGTATTGGTAGGAGATGTAGAGAAAAGATTAAGAGAAATTATCTGGGATACCTGTAAAGAGAAAGACTGGCAGATTATCGCGTTGGAAATCATGCCAGACCATGTTCACTTATTCGTTAATGTATTGCCTGATATTGCAGCGCGTCAGGTTGCAGCACAAATTAAAGGTAGAAGTTCTAGATACCTAAGACAAGAGTTCCCACATTTATTAAAATTGCCTAGTTTGTGGACTCACTCATATTTTGTTTCAACTGCTGGTAACCTCAGCAATGAAACTATTAGGAGATACATTGAGGAGCAACGTCACCACGATGTAACTTAAGAAAGACGGCACGTAAACGTGCTACCTCGTTCTACATCCCCCGGCTACAAGCCAGGGGTTTTGAACTTCGACCAGTTCTATAAGATTAAAGAACTATTCTTTGCGCCTTTGCGTCTACCCTGCGGGAAGCCCTTCGGGTTCGCCAGTTCCTTTATGCCGGGGAACCCGTCCACCGGACTGGCTCACCGCACTCCGTGCGTCTAATGCGTGAGACTAATTCATACTTCAATGGGAGCAACGCCGATATTTTGTTGTTTGGAAGTCGATAATTTATGGGAATATGGTTTATAAGCTAAACCAGACTAAACTACCAAAAATGAGAGTAATAGCGATCGCAGCTACCCAAATAAACCTATTATCCTTGGTATTAACCTGACTCAAGTCTACTATTTCCCGTTGAGGTAAAGATTTTTTCTGGTCAGATTTAGGACTTCTCACAGCAAAACTGGCTTGGGATATATTATCCGAGATATTGCTAAAATCGGGTATTTTTGTCATCCACTCCTGGGGACGTTTTAACTTTGGTGCTGTGAGGATGTAATGTACCCGCTTCGCCTCTTTACTAATTTCAAAATGAGGATGTCTTTTTAGTTTCTCACATAAAGCGATCGCATCTTCATTTCGTCCTGCGGCATCATAGGCTGTTACCAACCAAATTTGTACGTCACCAGCCAGCTTGGTATGGGGAGCTAATAAAGCACCAGCCTTTTCTAATTGTTCTACAGCTTCCCGGTAATGCCCATTCTCAAAAGCGATTTTCCCTTGTTGATAGCGGTTTTTGGCGATTTCTAGACTTTCTGAACTCACGATTTACATACCAAGTGTGCACCTTATCCATTGTGCCAATATTGGTCATGTTTTTGGCAGCTTTTTTCAGACGTGGCTGAATTGGAATATGAACTTAAAAAATCAGGTATCTTAAACTCTTTTTCTCTGCGCCTGGAGCGCCTGGAGCGTGAGACAAATTCATCTGTTGATTCAACAAAGTCTTATTTTTTCTGTAGGGGAGGCAAAATGCGGTGTAGATTCTCTTCCCGCATTATTGCCGTTGCGTGAGGTGCGCGAAAATATTTGGAAAGTAGCAATAAGACTTATAACTGATAACTTGCACCAATGTCGTGTAGCCCACATTTCCACCTTGAAATAAATTTCTACGGCCATTACACGAAGTGCGTTGTACGCCGAAGGCGTTCCCGTAGGGTAATGCACTTTCATACCTTACCCAGTCTGATTTATCAGACTTTATATTTGAGCCTGGGAATTAATTCCTAGGCGGGAATCTGGGCTAATTGAGTAATGTTGCAAGTTATCAGTTATAACCCACCCTACACAATTACCACACTATGCCGAACCAATCGCAATAAAAGAAAACTGACAGTCGGAATAACTAGTACTGGCTTGATCAGTGAACCCGGTTAATATATTAAACTCAGAAAAACCCAAGTTGTTAATTACCGCATTTGCTGTCGTATATGGACTCAGTTGAGTCACAACCACACTTGGGTAAGTACTGAACCCTGTGTTCAACACAATGTTGTAAACCCCGTCCTCTGTTTTTTTAACCTGAAAATCACCAGAACCGCTTGCTATATTTCCGTTAGGTTCTATGTGACCATAAACTTGCTTGATAGCCATTGTTTATTCCTGATTTATTTGATACACACGTAGGTTAAAACAAACATAAAGAACATCCAAGGTTCCTTTATAATAATTTCATAGTGTGGGAACCTACAGTAATTTGATTTTTACTTTATCAGGACTTACGCACAAGCTACGTATTTACGTCATTACGTTTGCGTAGCATGTCCGGAACGGACGAACGAAGTGAAGTAATCGCAAAGCCTTATTTTTCGTCACGAGTGCGTAAGTCCTATTTATATAATGTTTGCGACACATACATTCTTTGCAAGGGCACGGCATCTATCAGATTTTGGTGTAAAAAATTATCTTGCTGATGCCGTGCCCCTACCCATCCTATTCATCTATGATTTTTTGATAAATTCACATAATACCAATTCATATCGTTTCCGTTTGTATCGGAATTATTTAAATTTCCTCTCTCTTCCTCTGACTCTGCGTTCTCTGCGCCTCTGTGGTTTTTTTATCATTCCGGTGTAACCGGATTTGATATCAAATCATGTTTGCGACACATACATTCTTTGCAAGGGCACGGCATCTATCAGATTTTGGTGTAAAAAATTATCTTGCTGATGCCGTGCCCCTACTTATGGTATTCATCTATGATTTTTTGATAAATTCACATAATACCAATTCAAATCATGTTTGCGACACATACATTCTTTGTAAGGGCACGGCATCTATCAGATTTTGGTGTAAAAAATTATCTTGCTGATGCCGTGCCCCTACTTATGGTATTCATCTATTCTTTTTTGATAAATTCTAAATTCTAAATTTTCACAACTTTAACTGTGCCACAACTAGTATCCGCACAACCACTGATAAACCCTCCCATATGTTTTATTTGTTGCAAGTATTCCAAAGCCTCGATGGAAATAGCTTCTCCCGGCATGATTACGGGTATTCCTGGAGGATAGGGACACACAATTTCTGCACAAATGCGATTGCCAAGAGTCTTATGCTCCAGAGGTAAGGCTTCTGTATGGGCAAAAAATGCTTCCCGTGGCAGCATTAACATGGAATTACTAATATGTGTAAAATCATGCCAAGCTGACTGAGATAACTTGATTTGGCTGTGGTTCAATGGTTGACGATATTCTTGAGCCAAGATACTGAAAGCTTGGACTAAATACTCAATGTCTTCTTGGGTATTACCCAAACTAATAATAAAGGTAAGATTGTGCAGGGATGCAAGTTCGCAGGTAACGCCTAGTTGTTCATCCAGAATCTCCTCTGCCGCAAAACCTGTTAAACCTAACTCAGAAACCGTCACAGTTAACCGAGTTTGATCTAAAGCCACGAAACCAGGGGATAATAAACTTGGTGCTTCTAACACCGATAATCCCGGAATCTGACTAATTCTATGTCTGGCTTGCTGGGCTAATTGCAATGTGCGAGACATTAATTCTTCCCCACAAATAGCCATTTGCTGACGTGCAGCATCTAAGGAAGCTAACAATAAATAACTGGGACTGGTGGATTGTAATAATTGTAAAGCTTTATGTACCCGGTCTTGGTTGATTCTCTCACCTTGGATATGTAACATAGATGCCTGAGTCATGGCACCTAATACCTTATGGGTAGACTGGATACTTAAATCTGCTCCTGCTGCTAAAGCTGTGGTGGGGAGTTGTTGATGAAAAGCGAAGTGTGCGCCGTGTGCCTCGTCTACCAACAGGGGTATATTATATTTATGGGTAATGGTAGCGATCGCATTTACATCTCCACAGACTCCATAATAGGTGGGGTATACCATCATCACCGCTTTGGCATCGGGATGTATTTCTAATGCTGCTGCTACCCCCTGGGGTGTAATACTATGGGCAATATCTAAAACTGGATCGTATTCTGGATTAATAAAGATGGGGATGGCACCGGAGAGAATTAAACCGGAAATTGCCGCAGAATGCACATTACGGGGCAAAATAATTTTATCCCCACTGCCACAGGTTGCCAAAATTGCCGCCTCCACTCCACAGGTGGAACCATTGACTAAAAACCATGTATGTGCTGCACCAAAGGTTTGTGCTGCTAGTACCTGTGCTTCATGAATTACCCCTGTGGGTGCAAATAGATTATCTAACGCCGTCAACTCAGTTAAATCGGCGCGAAATACATCTTCACCAAAATAGGCAGTTAATTTAGGGGAAATTCCTTTTCCTAACTTGTGTCCAGGGGTGTAAAAAGGAGTATGGGGTTTATTGGCACAATCCCAAAGGGTATCTAATAGAGGGGTGTTGGTGGGGGAGAATTCCGAATTGCAGTTTAATGCCATGGGGATAATAATAAGATCGAGGTTCATGGTGCAAGTAACGGTACACCAAAAAAAGAGGGAAAACAAAAAGCTCTCATGTTAGGTTAGTCCCTTAGTGGTTTGTCAACCTTGTTTATACGGACACAATTCAGATTGTCCAATCAATCTACAATCTAAAATCTAAAATCCAAAATGTTAAGAGCTGGTATTGTCGGACTTCCCAACGTCGGAAAATCTACTTTATTCAATGCTTTGGTGGCTAATGCCAAAGCGGAAGCTGCGAACTTCCCTTTTTGCACCATTGAGCCGAATGTCGGTGTCGTTTCAGTACCAGATAAACGGTTAGATGTATTATCAAAGATTTCCGCATCTAAACAAGTGGTTCCCGCGCGGGTGGAATTTGTGGATATTGCGGGGTTAGTCAAAGGTGCGAGTAAAGGGGAAGGTTTAGGTAATCAATTTTTATCTAATATCCGGGAAGTGGATGCGATCGTTCATGTAGTAAGATGTTTTGAGAATGATGATATTATTCACGTTGCTGGTTCGGTAGACCCAGCGAGGGATATTGAAACTATTAATTTAGAGTTAATTTTAGCAGATTTAGGACAAGTTGAAAAACGCATAGAACGCACTCGTAAACAAGCTCGTGCTAACAAAGAAGCCCAGGCTGAATTGACTGTTTTGGAAAAATTGGCGGCGGCTTTAAATGAGGGTAAATCGGTACGTCAAATAGATTTAAGTGAAGAAGAATTTGAGGTAATTAAGCATTTGGGAATGTTGACTGCTAAACCCATTATTTATGCAGCTAATGTGTCTGAAGATGACTTAGCCACTGGTAATGAATTTGTGGAACAAGTCAGGGGAGTGGCGGCAAAAGATGATGCTCAAGTTGTGGTTATCTCTGCCCAAGTAGAAGCAGAATTAATTGAATTACCAGAAGAAGATAGGGCGGATTTTCTCGAATCTTTAGGGGTAGAAGAAGGTGGTTTAAAATCCTTAATTCGTGCTACTTATACCCTGTTAGGTTTGCGGACATATTTTACTTCTGGGGAGAAAGAAACCCGTGCTTGGACAATTAAAGCTGGGATGTCAGCGCCCCAAGCCGCAGGGGTAATTCACACTGATTTTGAGCGGGGATTTATTCGGGCAGAAACCGTTAGTTATGATGATTTAGTTACGTCTGGTTCTCTGGGCGCTGCGAAGGAAAAAGGTTTAGTTCGTAGTGAAGGGAAGGAGTATGTTGTCAAGGAAGGGGATGTGATGTTGTTCCGTTTTAATGTGTAATTTCCCAGAGTAAGTTTACGAGAAACAAGATCCCCGACTTCTAGAAGAAGTCGGGGATCTGTTACAGCGCGATCGCTCGAATGCGTTAAAATTTCTGAATAAGGAGTTGCTTACGCTATTCCAGAAACCGGGTTTCTGTAACCTGGAAATCGAGAATTGGGTGATGTAACCACAACAAACTCGGTTTCTCATCGTCACACCAGAGGAGTTGTGAGATTTTCAAAGGCAAATGAGATCGCACCTTCAAAAACTAGGCTAACCTGAAATTGCAGGCATATATCAGTTATAGCACTACGCCTCCGCGGTTAGGAATTTCTAAATCCTGAAACCTTTTGACAGCCTGCTGTTCCCTGTTCCCTATTCCCTGTTCCCTAGCACGTAGTGCTATATTTCTATGACAGCTATTACAATCAATCTTGATAATATTATTCAACTTACCAACGACCAATTTTACCAACTTTGCCAAAATAATCCCGACATTAAATTTGAATGTAATAGCAAAGGAGAACTAATAATTGTGCCACCAACAGGAGGGGAAACAGGAAACCGTAACATTGAAATAGGAGCAGATTTCGTAATTTGGAATCGTCAGGCAAAGCTAGGGGTGCTATTCGATTCTTCTACCTGTTTCCAGCTTCCTAACGGAGCAAACCGCTCTCCCGATATCTCCTGGATTAGGAATCAAAGGTGGAATACACTCACCAACGAAGAAAAAGAAAAATTTCCCCCCATCGCCCCCGATTTCGCCCTAGAATTAATGTCACCAACGGACAAACTCAAAGAAACCCAAGCCAAAATGCGGGAATATATGGAAAATGGGGTAAAACTAGGCTGGTTAATTAATCGCAAATTACGTCAAGTTGAAATATATCGCTTGGGAAAACCTGTAGAAATACTCGAAAATCCTCACCAAATATCAGGGGAAGATGTATTACCAGGATTTATCCTAGATTTACAATTTGTTTGGCAATAATCTAGTACCGCTGCGCGGAAGTCAAAAGTCGCGCATTCAAAAGTCAAAAGTATTGTGAACTCTTGCTTTGACGTTTTATAAACCGTTGCTGTATTTCCGTCGACTTGTACTAGTGCAAAAGTTTAACTGGAAAAATTTGAGTCGCCCGGAGGTAAAATCCGGAACTCTTATAGTCTGGCAGACTTGAAGAAAGAAAACCAGTTCTGGTTATTTGGAGCAATTCAACCAGGCAGTTCACGATAATTTCATCTTAGAAGCTCCTGACGGACACCTTCCATCCACTGTGAAGATATTGGGTTTAGGTGGTGGAAATGTAGGATGGCTCGAACACCGATTGAAGATATTTATGTCACGATACTAATTTATCAAAATTTGAACGTAGTAATGAGACTTGTAACGTCACGCACCAATCATTGATTGTGACACGCAGCTTTAGTCCTAGCTTGAAAATAGGGAGTTCGGAGTTCGGAGTAGGGGCGCATTGCGTGCGCCCTTGAGGAATTAGTCACAAAGCATTTTCATGGCTTGGTTGTGAGATTTTCCCGTGGGGGCTAACTTGAAAATAGTTAGAAAGCGCGGAGTAGGGGCGCATTGCGTGCGCCCTTGAGGAGCTAAGAACAAAGCATTTTCATACTTGGTTGTGGGATTTTCCCGTGGGGGACTGACTTGGTAAAAATAACCAATTGGGCACGGCAATAGTGAGATTATTTTACAATCCGAAATATTGTGGATGCCGTGCCCCTACACATAACAAAAGGAGAAAGGTTTTAAGTAAGCTTTTAGAATTGACAAACAACCTCTGAGTCTTTAAGCTAATTAGCTGCTAACAGAGAAATCACCCCACCATACAAAGCAGAAAATTTAATCTCATCAACGGGTGCTTTGCTATTATTCCAAGTACCAACCACACAGTATTTATTACCATTCTTTCCCTGCAACCAGGTTGTCAAATTCAAAACACCAGGTTCAGAACCTCCTTTAAACGCTACCCTTTGCCAATCTTTAGCATCAGCAACCCCAGGATTAATACTCATCAAAGGTAAATCTCCAACCTCTTTCATTAACCCACAAAGCTCCTCGGAGGTAAAAAACCATTCCATATCTAAAGCTTTGGGATTAGTACCAATAAATTGATTCACATCTGGAAGTGGTAATTTATCTATTTCCCCTAATATTTGACGGCGTTGATTTTCGTTCCCTTGACGATAACGTTTGAGAAGTTTGCGGTTTTCATTGGCTTTTAAAACAAATAGTTCGCGGGTAGTAAAGAAGGGACGATTGCGGGGTGTAATTGATTCTATTGCTTCCCTACCCACTAAATCTATTAAAATATCTGTTGCTGTATTATCACTGAGGGATATCATTAAACTTGCTAGGGTTTGTACCGTGAGGGGAGAATTTTCCGGCCAGGTTTGTAATATGCCAGATGGTAAACTTTTCTTATCTTCCCGTAGTGTGACTACTTCCTTCCAAGAATGTTTTCCCGCAGCGATTTGTAATTTCAATACTTTGAGTACGGCTAGTTTAAAAGTAGAACCCACAGCCAGGGGTTCTTTTGTATTCAACGCCGCCTTGACTGAAGAATTTTCTAATACTAACAAACTAACTTTACCAGGCAGAGCTTGGAAATCCTGAACAACTTGCTCTAAACTACTTACTTTTAAACTTGGTGCTTGAAACAGTAATCCAGATATTTGTTGCTTACTATTTAAAACTATCTTAGTTGGTAATGAACCTTGGTCAAAAATTACCAGATAGTCGTTACCATTTTTCTGTACTTTTTGATAGGTTCCTAATTGATTCTTAATATTAGTAATGATAGTTCGTACCTGGGTTATGGGTACTTGTTTTAAAAAGCTGGGTGCAAACCAACTGCTAGAAATTTCTTTACTAGTAAATAACCTCTCTATTGCTGCTTTGGGAGTTATGGATGGCGCTTGATTTGTAATCTGAGCAAGATTATATGGTTGCCCAGTTACTGATGCTAATGCGACATCGGGGAAGAGAAAAGAAACAATAAAAAAAGCGATCGCGATCAGAATGGCGTATAATTTTTGACAAAACATTTATTTAGAATTTAGAATTTAGAATTTAGAAAAAAATACAGGACTAAAACTGGCATAGGTTGGTTTAAGGAACGCAACCCAACATTGTCCAAGGTTTGTTGGGTTTCCCTATCGCTCAACCCAACCTACCATTCTTTGCGTCTTTGCGTGAGATAAATTCATACCTGGATTCAGCAACGCCAAAATTATAGATAATTTTTGACAAAACTCTTTGATAATCGGGTATTTTCCCATTTATTAGCCAGTAGGGTGTGTTACCGCAACGCGTAACGCACCATCCAGTAATCTTGTCGGTGCGGAGTGCTTTTAGCATAACGCACCCCCTTAACCATTGGTTATCTGTGCAGATAGAGTATGTAACAAATCCTCCATTGTATAGGGTTTCAACAAAAACGTTTTGGCACCGGCTTCAATTACTTGTTTACCCTTAGTTGCTAGTCCACTAGTAGCAATAATTTTTACCTGAGGATTCATAGCTTTCAGGGTACGGATAGCTGTTAAACCATCCATATTTGGCATCATCAAATCCATTAACACCACACTAATTTCATGGTAGTATTGGGCATAAAGTGCGATCGCTTCAATGCCATCACTTGCTTGCAGCACTTGATAATTATGCTCTTCGAGGGATACTTTGGTAGTTTGTTGCACTGCTGTTTCGTCATCCACCAGCAAAATTAACTCACCATTACCTCCTGGAAATTTAGTTTCATTTGTTGCTTCAGTTATATTATTTACTACTGCTGGTAAGTACACCTGGAATTGAGTACCTTTGCCTATTTTACTCGTCACATGCACGAAGCCACCGTGGTTTTTGACAATGCCTAGAACCGTGGAAAGTCCTAATCCTGTACCTTGACCTATTTCTTTGGTAGTGAAAAAGGGGTCAAAAACGCGTTCGATAATTTCCGGGTAAATACCTACTCCTGTATCTGAGACAGTGACAACAACATAGTTTCCTACACGGGCATCTAGGTGCATTCGGGCATAGGTTTGGTCAATGTAGCGATTTTCGGCAGATATATTTAAGGTACCGCCATTGGGCATGGCATCACGGGCATTGACTGCCAGATTCATTAACACCTGATGTAGTTGAGTGGGATCGGCTGAAACCATCCAGAGATTCTGGGTAAGAACATCGGTGCAAATTTCAATGGATTTGGGAAATGTCTGTTGGGCAATTTTCCCCACTTCTTTGAGTAAATGTCCTACTTGCAAGGGGATACGTTTCCCTTCTGTACCACGGGCAAAGGTGAGAATTTGTTTGACTAAATCGGCACCGCGCTTGGCACTATTTTCCAGTGTGTTTAACAGTTCTTGGGTACGGTGATCAATATTTGGCAATTTTAACGGTAGCAATTGAGCAATCATCAAAACCGGGGCAAAAACGTTGTTGAGATCATGGGCAATCCCACTTGCTAAAGTTCCTAAGCTTTCCAAGCGTTGGGCGCGGTAAAATTGTTTCTCCAGTTGTTTCTTCTCGGTAATGTCGCTGTTAACTACCAAGATGGATTTGGGTTGGTTGTCTACGTCTCGTACCAGTGTCCAGCGACTAGCAACGGTGATTTTTTTCCCTGTTTTGGTAATTTGCTCTAATTCTCCTTGCCAGAAACCTCTCTCAATGGTACCGTTTAAACCAGCTTCCAGTTGGGACACAGATTCTTTGTAAAACAACTTGTGAGCTAATTTACCCAGGCTCTCTTGTGCTTGCCAACCATACAAACGTTCAGCCCCTTGATTCCAGAAAAGGATGCGGTTGTCTAAATCGCGCACAAAAATGGCATCGGTGGCAATGTCAATTAATGCTGCTTGTTCTACAATCTTTTGTTCTGCCAGTTTACGTTCTGTGATGTCGGTGTAGTGTTCGATGCGGCCACCAGCATACAATCCAGAAGAGATTGGTTCACTCAAATGTTCCAGCCACCTGTCTTGGCGATTCCCATCTGGGAGGACATGGCATTCAAACTTTTCAACATAGGTGTTATTATCATAGGTAGCTATGACTTTGGTGATAAACGATTCTGGTTCCTCGAAGATTTGAGAAATGCGATCGCGAATTAATTGCCTTTTGTCCTTGCCAATAATATCTTCCCGTTTCAACCCAAAGAATTTTTCTAACGCCTGGTTAACCCAAACCACCCGGAAGTCTGCATCCAGAATAAAGATACCCACTGCTGACTTATCTATGACATCGTTGGTGAGGGAAGTGGCTTTTGCCTCACTCTCACGGAGGGCTTCTTCTGTTCGTTTCCGTTCAGTAATGTCAGTGGAAATACCGCAGACGGCGTAGGGCACTCCTTCACCATCGTAGAGGGGAAATTTCAAGGTGATATAGGTGTGCATTCCATCTTTGTGAGGAGCAACCTCTTCTACTTCTAGCAATTGATTTTCTTCCAGCACCTGGCGGTTATTGGCAGCAAAAGCATCGGCAATTTCAGTTGGCCAAAAATCATAGATACTCTTGCCAAGTATATTATCAACATTGGTAGACAAGAGTTCTGCATAGCTGCGATTGACTAAAAGATAGTTGTTTTGTGAGTCAATGACATAGATGACAGCAGGGGAGTGATCTAGAATTCCCTGTAGCCGTTGCTCATGTTCTCGTAGATTTGCTTCCGCTTGTTTGCACTCTCGTAGGGCGGATTGCCGTTCGCTAATATCCCGCAAAATTGATAAATGATGATGGGGTATAAAATTAGCCACCGCTGCAAATTCCGTTTCCCGAACAGTCCCATCTGGACGATGTAAACGCAACTCACCCAACATTTCCCCTTGCTGGATAAATTGCTGCCACATTTCGGCAACATCCACCTCCGGAGCGGCAAAGTCTGCTAACCTTGAGCGTAAAAATTCTGCCCTAGATACCCCCAATAAAGCACAGGCAGCCGGATTTCCATCCACATACCTGCCTTCATCATCCGTAATAGCGATCGCATCTAGGGCATTATTAAACAAAGCCTGCCACTGATTTTGCCGCTGCTGGAGTGCCATTTCTGTCCGTTTATGCTCCTCTATTTCCCGTTGCAGTTGCAAATTCGCCTCTACCAGTTCAGCCGTTCGTTCTTCCACCCGTCGCTCTAATTCTGTCTCCACCCGTTGACGCTGCCTAACTTCTTGCTCCAACTGTTGATTAACTTCTCTCAGTTGAGCCGTTTGTTCTCGCACTTCCTTTTGTAAGACTTGAATCACCCCAGTAATTTCTAGGGGATCGAATACTTCCAGCACATTGGTTTGAGTCACTAGCCCTTGGAGTTCCCCTTGTTCCCCAATCACAACTAATCGCCGCACTCCCCTTTGTTGCATGAACAAATGAGTACTCCACAGGGATTCTGTTAAACTAACTCCTAACACAGGACTACTCATCACTGCTTGAGCTGGAGTTTGGGTAAGTTCTAACCCTTGACTCTGGAACTCGATCATGTCTCGCTCAGTAACAATACCAACCGGCTGTAGGGGATAAATTTCTCCTGCTTCCCCTTGCCTACTTTCAGCATTGCATATTTGGGGGATGATTGTATTGTCTCTGTTTACCCTACCCTTCGGGTTCTGTTCCCCAATACGGGAAGCCACTTTGTGTCCTTTGCGTCTTTGTGGTTCATACTTCATCCCTTGATTGTGCAACCCCCGACTTTCTGCCACAATCACCACACAACTTACCCGGTTTTCTGCCATCAGTTGGGCTAAGTTCAGTACGGATGTGGTGGGTAGGGCGTAAATTACTGGGGTAGACATCACCTCACCCACACACCGGAGTTTCAATAGATGTGCTGGCTCGATTATCTGGCGAATTTTGTCTTGGGTAATTAATCCTAATACTTGCCCTTGCTCATCCACTAAAGGTAAGTGACGAATTCGATGTCGGCGCATCACAGATAAAGCGGTAATGGCATTTTGTTCATTGGCAAGTGTCAAGCTAATAACTGGTTGTACCATTACCTGGGAAATTTTTACCTGGGATAAATCCATCCCTGAGGCAGTCAGGCGGACTACATCCCGCTCTGTAAATATCCCTAATAAATGTGTCTGCTCCACAACCAAGGCACAACAACTGGAGTGTTGGGTGGAAAAGCTGAATGCAGATGAAAATTCTGCTTTGGATAGATGGGTTTCCTCCCTTGTAGACAGTTCAGCACCACTACCTCTTACCTGATTCATCAAAGTAATGACATCGATAACTAATGTTTCCGGTGTCACAGTCAAAGGAGAAGGTTCAACTACTTGCTCCAGAGTCGGTAAATTAATGGGATGGAGGGGCTGCATAGTTCAGCAGGAAGTTGGGGAGTTTATATATTTATCATAATTGTCTTTCCTGCCTCCTGACTTGAAAATGGTTGTTAGTTGTTGGTTGTTAGTTGTTAGTTGTTAGTTGTTAGTTGTTAGTTGTTAGTTGATGGTTGTTAGTTGATGGTTGACAGCTTAGGTGTGGGAGCCGCACTTGAGATATATTTTCGTGCTTGGTTGTGGGATTTTCCCGTGGGGAACTAGCTTGAAAATAGTTGTTAGTTGTTAGTTGTTAGTTGATGGTTGATGGTTGACAGCTTAGGTGGATTAAGTAGATTTTTGTGATTTTTTAGCTGACTTGGAAGGGGTGAACGAAAAAATCTGTGAGAGAGCCAAAATATTTATGACTTATGACTTATGACTTATTACTTTTAATTATGGGTAGAATTATCAGACTTTTTACGACCAATAAATCGATAGTAAGGAACTTTTACCCCCGGTACAAAAGCTAAATTTCCCATCTGTTCTGTTAAATAAACAGTCTCAAAATTATGATCTAAGTAGGCGAGATGTTCGGAAGATAAAAAAACATTATCTGTGGCAAACCAAATTGGCCAGAAATGACGGGTAAAAAAGGAATGACGTTGCCACCCCTCTGGTGGATGTTTGCGAGATACATAAAAATCCACAACTCCGATTATTCCCCCTGGTTTCAAAATTTTTTTAGCCTGCTCAATTGCCTTAAACCAATCAGGAATCATCGTTAAAGAATAGGAAAATGTCACAATATCCACCGAATTTTCTGGTGGGATAAATGTAGTAACATCTCCTTCAACAGCCACTACATTTGTCCATTGACTATCGGCAATTCGTTGTTGGGCAATTTTCAGTAGAGAACTAGACAAATCCACAATGTAGATTTTAGCAAACTGAGAAAGGCGATCGCTAATTGATTCAAAATTACCTCCTGTACCGCCCCCCAAGTCAACCCATATTCCTCCATTTCCCTGCTTATCAGCTATAAAAGAATAAAGCTCCTCTCTTCCTTTTAGCAAGCGCCGACGAAAGCGATCGTAATTTGTTGATTGATGACTATAAAAGCTTTCTAATCGTTCTTGATGAGTATTGCCTTGTATCGGTTTAGCCAGATGATAAATCGTTTTGATATCGGCAATAAAATTTGATAAAGCACTCATTTTCTTCTATTTCCTCATCAGGATCAATTATTTTAATAAGCAACTAAATTCGCAATGTAAAAACTGCCGTAGGTTTGGATCCGATCCTGTTGATGTAATTGGTTAGCTAATTTAGTATTATAACTTAATAGCTCTTTTAACAGTTGTTTTTCACCACTATAAAATACTTCCAATGAATTCAGATATTGAACTTTAAATGCACCACTACGAAACAAAATGCGAGTTTCTTGATCCGCTTTTTCCACAATAGCTTGCCATTCTGCTTGTAATTCTGCTTGGGAGGATTGACTGAGCCAATCCATATGATCTAATAAAACAAAGCGAGAAATGGGAGTCTGACAATTTTTGAGAAAGTTGGTAATTGTATTAGTCTGCACAGAAATTCGCTCAACTAATCCTGATTTTAATAACTCAAAGTTTTCTGGTTTTAAATATTCTGGACAGCAAGTAGGGGAATATTCTCCATTTAAAAAAACTCGCCAAAAATAGTTATCTTTCAGGGGAATGTGACCAAAAACATTCTCGCAACGTTCGCGCACAAATCCTGCGATATTTCCCTCTAGATGGCGTTCCATCTCTTGGCGCTGTTGTCGCGGAACTCCCAACATCCACAGGACTAAATCGCTGTTCATAAAATTATTGATATAATCTTTCCAAAACACAGGATAAATTTCTTGACTATAAATCTCCTGCTGCTCTTTTAAAGTTGTAGCGTTGAGAATAGCGTCGAAACTGGGGCGAATTTTGAGAATGCGATCGATGTAATATTTAATAACTAAAGCAAAGTTACCTGTAGTTCCTCGAAAATAAAAAGAGCGCTTACCATCAAAAAATTTCTGGCCATGAGTATCCCAATATTTTTGGGCATAAGCAGATAAATGGGAGCGCAGCTTTTTCGTATAAATTTCCTGGAAATACCTTAACTTGCCTCGACCAAACAACTGAAAAAATTGCTCATAATCCAGTTCTCGAATTCCGGCAATTTTTAGTTCCAGCAAGGCATTCTGTTTGGGATTAACATCAACAGCATAAACTTTTTGAGGTTTGTCAAGACAATAATCTAAAGCGTTGCATCCTGCGGAAGTAATCACTAAGAGATTATCATCTTCTTGTAAGTTTAAGGCAATACGATCCAGCCGAGGATCTTCCCAACAGGTAACATAAACCAAGTTTCGGTTATGTACCTGAGCAAACCCCAGATCTAAAAGATTATGTTTTAGTGATTGTAGTTGATTTATGAACATTCTAGTAAAACCGGTGACTTAAAACAAGGAAAAGTAGTGACTTCGTGGGGTGTTTGTTGGCAAGCTAAAATCGAATTATCGATGGCTCCTGCGATTTGTAAAGCTTGGGTTACCAATTCCGAACAAAATAGTCTCTTGATGCTTTGGTGGTCGGAATTAACCAAATATCGGTTAATTTTTAGCCAAGCTCCTATGGATTTCCAACAACTATAAGAAACTTGGCGATGATGAAGATTCCACAGCCAATTTTGCATCCGATGAATACTTTCCGAACTTAATGCCTCTTTCAAAGGAATGCACCATGCTTTTCCGTAGCTTTTATAAGCATTAAGCCAATTCCCTAAATGATGAATTTGGATTCCTGGTTGGCATTTTTGTTCTTTCAAGTCAGGTAAATCTGTGTAGCTGGTGGACTCAATGATAATTACGTTTGTATTTCCATTGGTTTCTTGATGGATATCTAAGATGATTGCTACATGACTGTAATCACTTTTGGTGAACCATTTAATCAGAGTAGCGTCAAGCTTCTGCCCCGAAAAAATAATTAAATCTCCAGGTTTAAATGGATAGATTGAATACAACATTTTGAATAGTACTTTGTTAGAATTCCACCCTTGTCATAAGAAACACGCGGTATGCGCTCAACCCAGTCTTTTTAAAGCTGGGAGGGAAGCGACACGAGTGGTTTTAACCACCGTGGGCTTCCTGTACTTGGTGGATGGTTAGTCCGCTCAATGGTAAAGTTAGCTAAGTGCTTCGCACACGCTGCGCGAACGATAATGTTTATGGTCGGTACTTTCCTGGCAACACTGGCTTAACTCACTTACACCTGTTTAATTGCTAGGTTACAGAGCAAGGAACTAGCTACGCATTCCTTGGTGTGAACTTAAACGCTTACCATAAACGTAGGAAATTAATCCTTAATCTGGTCAGCTTGTGAGTTTCAAGCTATGCCTGAAGCTCAGTGTCTTTAGACCTGAGTTGCTGACACAGTACCATAATCCAAAAATAAATTCACAGCTCTTCATCCTAACACAAGATACCGCTCATGGAAACCTTGTCATATCTACTCAAATGTTAACCGAAGGCTTCTTTCTGCCAACGGATACGGCAACGGGAACTGGAGACATCTATGCAGAAGGAGGATTTTTCCGCTCAAACCCTCTTCCTTCTTCCTTCTTCAATGCCGATATTTCCCCACAATCCTCGGCAATAGTTCAGTGGCAAACAGGGTTAAAAATAGATAGCGCCCAAAGGCAATTGCAGATATATCAGACCAATCTCCTAAAATCAAGCTAGAACCCTTGTGAATGAGTAAAACTAGCGGTAAACCAATGGCAATAAAAAATAATCTCCCTTGCCAAGTTGAGGGAGGAACAAAACAGGGATTGGTGAACAAAAAGCCCACTATAACTGCCAAGGGACGTGCTAAATTAGGCAAAGCGATCGCTACTAAAAAATTCACCACCACAATACCCAATCCCACAACCAACGATGGTTGGCTCGGCAAGGACAAACTCACCCCCACCCCAGCTATCAAAACACCTAAAAATAGTCCTACCCCCACATCTACAGGGAAGTGAACCCCTAAATACACCCGAGAAAACGCCACCAACATGACAATTGCGATCGCCGATGCCCATAACCACAGACGCTGATGGTACAATGCTAAAAATAACCAGAACGTAGCTGTACCCTGGGCGTGTCCGCTAGGAAAAGATGAATCTGTAGCGGTGATTTTGGCAGCAGGAGAAGCCAAATTTGGTTCTAATTCAAATGGTCGGGGGTATAAAAATATGTCCTTCAGTAAAATATTACACCCCAAACTAAAACTAGTTATCATCCCCAATTGCCTACCCACCACAGGGTTAATTAGCCAATAATAAAGGGTCATGAACCCAATATAAGCATATTCTGAGCCTAGATAGGTAATACCTAAAAATAATGGCTGCCATTGTTCCCCTAACAGGGCTTGAATCCATTTTATAACTGCCATTGCCAATATATCTAAATACCAAATATTAACCAAATATTCAAATGTGGGGTAAGGCACCACACCCCCAAAATATACAACGTGATTAGAATTGTCATACAGCGTCCGATTTCATGTCATCAAAATTACCCACATACCACTTGATAAGAGAGTTAGTGGGTAGTTTTTCTGATAAATTTCCAGATTGATGAAAAACCGACTCAGGATGATTCATGGTTAGCTTAATTGGTTCCCCAGACAGTACGCTAAACGTAATAAATGCTACCAAGCGTTTAGCAAGAGCGATCGCTATTTCCCAAGGGCAGTTTTCACTACTGTTAGCGTGCTGTAACTCTGTCAATAAGCAGCAGCAATTACTGGGTTCATTAATGGAATTTTCTCCGGTAAAAATCAACGAAATTATTCTCCCCCCTTCTACAGAAACTCTTTATACTACTATCAGTAATATTCTAGGGGATAATCAGCCTCCATCTTTGATTGTCAGGGGCTTAGAGTCTATAACTGCCATGAATCAGTTAATTGTCTCTACTAATATCATGCGGGATGAGTTCCCGAAAAAGTTTCAATTTCCCTTGGTTTTGTGGATCAATGATGATATTCTCCGCAATTTAATTTGGCTAGCTCCAGATTTAAAGGACTGGGCTGCTACTACTATTAGATTTGATGCACCTCGTCACACACTAGTTGAACAACCAGCACTCATAGCTTAAGTTGTATAGGAATCCGGTTTGATTTGTGAATTGACTTGTAGGGGGAGGGAACAGGGAACTCTTAACAGAAAGTGTACTGAGTTCTGTTCAAAAATCAAATAGTAATCCTATATCTGCATATCCACAAGATCGTAAGTATTAAAGCAATAATTACTCAAAATAAATTAATCAATATTTAAACCCTCATCAAATTATAATTACTATTTGGTACTCCTATCCCACCCCAAAGATTACTGATTAAAAAACCGCAGAGGCGCAGAGAACACAGAGAAAAGAGAGACGGAGGAGATAAGTAATTTTACATGGGGAGGGAGTAACGCTAATAACTCCGATTTGCAAACAGAATCGGGGTTTTTAGCCTTTTAATTTTTACTGTTTGCATAGAATTGCTAAATCTATGCCAATCTATTTACTGTCACAATATTAGAAATACAAGTTATTTAGCTGATAGCCTTTAGTTCTTTAATTTCTGAGTTAATTGAGTTCGGTAAAGTTCTGTAATCATGTATTGTTTTATCCTGAGTTACTGATAGTCTTTTGAAGAATGACTTTTATAAAATGTTGATAATCTACCGATGAAAAATCTATTGAAAACTGATAGCACTACCAAGCAAGCACGGATATGTATCGTCTTGTTTTTAACTAGTATATTATTTGTTAGTAGTGAATTGGTGTTTGTGGAAAGTTCCCAAGCTGCTATCAATAATATTGTTCCTACGCTTATTGCTCAACTCTTCTCAGAAAATAATATTAGCCAAAGTTTACCCCAATCGGTAGTCAAAGCCATACTCAAAGATTTATCCCGCAGACAAGGGATTTCTGAAAGTAAACTCAACATTCTTAGTTACCGCCAACGTACTTGGCGAAATGGCTGTTTGGAGGTAGCTAAACCCAATGAATTCTGTACCCAAGCTTTAGTAGAGGGTTGGCAAGTTCTTGTTTCTGATGGTAACCAGAGATGGGTTTATCATACCAATAGTAATGGGAGTTCTTTACGTTTAGCAAACGCCAATATTCCCACAAATCAACAAACAACAAACTTACCTAATGCTGTCAAAGATGCTGTGGTGGAAACAGCCTCTAAACGTTTGAACTTACCCACCTCTCAACTGGTGGTGATGCAGGTACAACAGCGTACTTGGAGAGATGGTTGTTTAGAATTAGCAGAGAAAAATCAATCTTGTACCACCGCTTTAGTTCCTGGTTGGAGAGTAATAGTTGGCGCGCCAGAACAAACTCTGGTTTATCACCTCAATCAAACTGGTTCAATTATCAAACTCAATGAACGAGCTAGTGAAATTAATATCGCTAACTTACCCCCCACAGTGGCTGATGCCGTTGTCAAAGATGCCTTGCAAAGACTTGGGATCAAAAAATCTCAATTACGTATTGCCAAAGTCCAACAAATTACTACTGATAGCTGTCTGAATTTGCCCAAACAGGGGGAATTTTGTACTCAAATTGCTGTCAAAGCTTGGCAAGTATCTGTTATTGGAGCTAAACAGCGTTTAGTTTATCACGCCCATCCTGATGGCAAACAAGTGAGGTTAAATGTTGCTGCTAGCCGGATGACTTTACCCTCATCCGTAACTAGGAGAGTTTTACGTAAAGCCAGCCGGGTGTCTGGTTTACCCAGAAAATCATGGAAAATTGTCAAATCTCAACCCCAGCAATGGGAGCGTAATTGTCAGGAGCGCCAATCTTGCAAACCAGTAAAAATATCAGGTTGGAAAGTCGTTGTTGCTACTAATACAGAGGAATTGGTTTTTTTGAGCGATCGCCGGGGAAATCTGATACAGTTAGCAAATAGGTCTAGTGGGATTTCCCGTAGTAATTTACCTGGTAGTAACTTACCTGAAAATATCGCTGAGAAAATTTTGGCGCAAGCATCCCAAGATTCGAGATTACCTATTTCTAGATTGCGAGTAGTTGAAGCAAAACCTCAACAATGGGCTGATTCTTGTTTAGAAATTAATCCGAATAATCCTGCTTGTAATCCGGAGAAAGTGAAGGGTTGGCGAGTAACTGTCAGTGATGGACAGAATCAATGGGTTTATCGAGTTGGGGAAGTGGTAAAAATCAAGTTAGATCCAGATTATAAATCTATTACCAACAGACGTAGTATCAAATCTGCGCTTATTCCTAGCAATCAACTGCCACCTCCAATACAACCAGGGGTGATTTTTCGCCAAATTGTCAGTGGTGGTTTTGCCGGTAGAACCGAGGAAATAATTTTACTGAATGACGGACGCTTAATTCGTTCTGGTCATTCTCAGGATAAGGTAGTTCGGATTTCTTCACAACAAGTACGAGCATTTCAGCAATTACTAGAAAACAATAGTTTTGCTGGCTGGAAAAATCAGAGTTTTCCCGCACCTAGAGGTGCTGCTGATTACCTTACTTATACTCTCACCAGCAGGGATGCTACGGTTCAATATAATCAGCTTTCTGAGAATGTCTTACCCCAAAACCTACAAGTGGTTGTTAAAGCCTGGAATGACTTAATCTATTGATGGGTTGTTGGTTGATAGTTGACGGTTGACAGTTGACAGTTGACAGTTGACAGTTGACAGTTGACAGTTGATAGTTGATAGTCTTGAATTCATCACTCCTTCCCTCCTTCACTCCTTCACTCCTTCCCTCCTTCACTCCTTCACTCCTTCCCTCCTTCACTCCTTCCCTCCTTCACACATGATCCCCAGTTTTTATACGGAAATCTTATTATTTTTTTAACCATTTGTTACCCTAATCTACTGATCCCCGATCCAAGATGGAGCTATATAACAAAAGCTACTATTCGAGGAATCGATGAACTCAAGGGAATATTCCAGCCTACAGTTAAATTTTTTCCTGGGAAAGTCAGCGCGAACCCTGGTGAAGGAGTGCTATTTTCATGCTTTGCAATCGCTGTCAACGCAAACAAGTCTGTTTGCCTTCATTATTTGCTAAAGATAATCCCAAGTTACAGAAAATGCTCAAGAATTTAAAACGATGTGAGATGCGTAAAGTTAAGTAAAACTAATTTACACATTGTTAATTAACCCTCCAATGGTGAAAACACCTGGAATACGGGGGAGAATGGTAGCCCCGCATTTTTAAATCGGGGCGGAAATTCGACTCAGGCAATTTTAATTGCCGTCAAATGGTATTATTAACAAATGGCTAGATGCCAATAATTTTGTCCATAATCCACGGTTGAAAGTACTGGGATATTTTTTTGGACGAAGTATCAGGGAAGTTTCTATGTAGGGTTATCCCAAGGACGGAGCCGTTCTAAGTGGAGGCATAGAAGCGTTGAATTAAGCCGCGAAGCGAGTAAGTGAGTCTGAAAGTCCGAATCCTGATTGTCGGCAGAGCGGTTCTCCTAAAAGCTAGAAAAGTATGGCCAGATAGCTATTCTATGCAAATAGAATCGGGCGACAAGCTATACCCGACTTCTAGCCAGAATCCCCGTATCTTCAGAGCGGGGAGTGGCTCAGTAGGGGAGGGAATTTTTATTTTCACCTAGAGTAGTGCGGGCATCTTGCCCGCTATTATTCAGTATCCCAAAGCTGACTGCTGTTGGCGGAGTGGGTAGACTGATAGCTGATGGCAATAATGTAGAATGTGGTTATATTTAGTCGCCATATTTGTGGTCTAATAATCATGACCGAACTTCTCCAACAAGTCATTGCGGAAATAAAAAAACTTCCTGCGGATCAGCAAGATGCCATCGCTTCCCGTCTTATGGCTGAATTGAAGGACGAACAAAGATGGACGGAGCAGTTTGAATCGACGACAGATGAGCAATGGGATGATATAGCAAATATGGTGCGGAAAGAAATCGCAAGTGGCGAAACTGTTCCATTGGATCAGGTTTTTCCGGTTAAACCATGAAATCGAGTGTTACAAAAACATTTCGCTCGCCAACTCGACTAACTTCCCGTAGGTTGGGGAGCCACTGCGGTGGACGGGTTTCCCGGCATATAACAAGTGGCGTTGGAGCGGAGCGTAACCCAACATAGAGATATTGGGTACGATTTGAAGTTTGCAGAGTGCGATCGCAAAATAATCGAGCATTTTACAAGTAAAAAATATTTTATTATCTTTTATAAATTCCGTAAATAGCGCGAAAAAAAAGGCATTTTATCGACCAATTTAAATGTGTCGCGTATTATTTATGTACAGTAACCAAGGATTTGATGGAATATCGCAGAGCCAAAATTGAGGGAGGTACATTTTTCTTCACCGTTGTTACCCACAACCGACGTAATTTTCTTTGCGAACGGTCGAATATTTTATTATTGCGGCAAGGGTTTAGAAAAATTATTGGAGAATATCCGTTTACAGTTGATGCAATTGTGATATTACCAAATCATATTCATTGCATTTGGACATTACCACCAGGAGATAGTGATTTTTCCCGTCGTTGGCGATTAATTAAGGGTTATTTTAGTCATCGTTGCGATAAAAAGTATAAAGGCAAAATTTCATCATCGCGTCAGAAAAAGGGGGAACAAGCAGTTTGGCAGCGTAGATTTTGGGAGCATCAAATTAAAGATGAAAATGGTTTTGTCAGTCATGTTGATTATATACATTACAACCCTGTCAAACATGGATATGTGACAGAACCAAAGGATTGGCGATATTCGAGTTTTATGCTGTATGTGCAAAGGGGTGTTTATGATATTAATTGGGGTGTGGGAGAAGAGATGCAATTTGCTGATGATATCGGAAATGAATAATTTATTTGATTGTGAATTGCTTTAATTGTAGGTTGGGTGAAGCGGAGCGTAACCCAACATTTTGATATTTGTAGAGAATGAATAAATTGCTATACTCTTTGTGTCAAGCCTTCGGTTTATAGTATCCTTTTTTGTTCTCCAAAACAAGTATTATATCGAGGCTTGCAGGATTATTTTTTGGCAAGCAATTAGGTATTTTGTTGTTTAAATAATCTCTATTTTTATCATGTTTTATGTTGGGTTCCACTTCGTTCCACCCAACCTACGAGGGATTGTGAATTGCTTTAATTGTAGGTTGGGTGAAGCGGAGCGTAACCCAACATTTTGATATTTGTAGAGAATGAATAAATTGTTATACGCTTTGTGTCAAATATTCGGCTTATGGCATCCTTTTTTGCTCGACAAAACAAGTGTTATATCGAGGCTTGCAGGTTTTTTTTTGGCGAGCAATTAGGTATTTTGTTGTTTAAATAATTTCTATTTGTATCATGTTTTATGTTGGGTTCCACTTCGTTCCACCCAACCTACGAGGAATTGCGATCCCACTTGAATTGTAGGTTGGGTGAAGCGGAGCGTAACCCAACATTTTGATATTTGTAGAGAATGAATAAATTGCTATACTCTTTGTGTCAAATCTTCGGCTTATGGCATCCTTTTTTGCTCGACAAAACAAGTGTTATATCGAGGCTTGCAGGGTTATTTTTTGGCGAGCAATTAGGTATTTTGTTGTTTAAATAATCTCTATTTGTATCATGTTTTATGTTGGGTTCCACTTCGTTCCACCCAACCTACGAGGGATTGCTAAGCGAAGCTATGCCGCAGGCTTTACGCAATGACATATTATGGGTAATTTGCCGGACACCATATTAATGGAACCCCATCGCCCAAAATCCCAAATCCTAAAATCCCAGCATCACCCACAAACCAGCTGACGACCTTTTTAATAAGAATTGTACCATTTACCGTAATTCCCCTCATAAATTCGGTATCAATATAAAAATAAGCGAATATTCACAAGCTTATGCTAGGCATAGCGATGCTCCCAAGGGGAGCCGCCCAGGGGACGATGTTCCAAAGGAACCGCTTTACAGCGATCGCAATTTTCATCAAATTCCTGCTATTATTTACTCTAATCCTAGGGTTAGCAGGTTGTAATCTAGTGGGGATTTCCCCCGGTAGAGAAAGACTACCACTAGTTGCTCCTTTGAGTACCCCCCAATTACCGGATTGGATTGAACAAATTAGTCCTACGGGGGATGCTAAACCGCTGCAACAAATCCGCATTCGGTTTACAGAGGCTTTGATTCCGGTGGAGAGTCTGGAAAGTCCCCAACAACAGAAATTATTACAAAAGTTCAAACTTGACCCCCCATTACCCGGTAGTTTTCGCTTTTTAACACCCCGGATGGTAGGTTTCCAAGCCGAGCAAGCTTTACCAAAAGCAACGCGGGTGAAAGTAACTTTGAAGTCTGGGTTAGCAGATTTAAAGAATCATCGTCTGGAGCAGGATTTGGCTTGGACTTTCCAAACGGAGCCAATTAAACTGACGAATTTATCTGGCAGGAATACTATTGAAGATTCCCGTGCTTATCCAATCGATTTAAAAGAGAAGTTAAAATTTATTTCTAATGTTGAATTAGATTTAACATCATTACAAAAACATTTACAATTAATCCCTGAAGGTAAGAAAAAGAGTGTACGTTTTCGAGTAGATTTAGAACAGGAAGATAAAGCTAAAAAAAGTGCAGATCCTTTTGCCAAGTTTGACCCATCAGCGCGTAATTGGATTTATGATTTGACCCCTGTACAAGGGTTGAAAAAAGCCACCACTTATCGCTTACAATTTACTCCGGGTATACTACCAGCCTATGGTAATTTGCCTAGTGAGAAGGAGTTTGCTAGTAAGATAACTACTTATTCCCCTTTGGCATTTGAAGGTATTAAACCATACGGACAACCAGATGCAGGGGGTGCTTATGGTAGATTTGTGTCAGGTAGTCCCCAACTAGAGTTTAATAATGGTTTAGTTGCCGACTCTGTAATTGAGAATATTCAAATTAATCCTCAACCTAAAGCTATATCTAGGGTAATTCAAGTTAGCGATCGCGATCAGTTTGTTACAATTAATCCTTATGCCCTAGAACCACAAACTAATTATCAAATTACCATTGGTGGTAAGGTAAAGGACCAGTTTGGACAAAGTTTAGGGAAGAAGGTCAAGGTTAATTATAATACCGGAAATTTAGCCGGGAATATTTGGGTTCCTGATGGGTTAAATATCTTTCCTTCAGGTCAAGATTTACAGTTGAATATTTCGACGGTAAATTTACCAGAATCTAGATATAAAGCGGCTTATAAAGTAATTAAACCAACGGATTTAGTTTATGTGAATTCGGCTTATCCCAGTGGTAATAAGAATGATTTATTACCGCCAGTGAGTAAGTGGCAAAGTTTTAAAGTATCTCAAAGAACTAATCAACCCCGGAAAATATCTGTACCTTTACGTAAACAAATGGGTACTGCTACGGGAATGTTAGCCTATGGAGTGCAAGCACGTACTAATAGCTATGAGCAGAAAGGTAAGCGTAAGTGGCGGGAACCCACAACCTATGGTTTGGTGCAATTGACAAATTTGGGGGTATTTAATCAGTGGTTTCCCGATTCAGGTTTGATTCGTGTCCATCATCTGGCTGATGGTTCCCCTGTTAAAGCAGCTAATGTACAAGTTTACGAATCGAAATTAGGAGCAAAATCACGTCCCCAACCAGTACCCTGTGCGTCGGGGAAAACAGATATAAATGGTACTTTGCGGTTAAGTAAACAGGATTTAGGTAAATGTTTTGCCGGGAAGGAAAGTTTTGTTAAGCCACCCCAATTATTGGTGATTGCCAGGGAAAATCAAGATTGGGCATTTGCTCGCACGGAGGAATACAGTGGTGCCTATGGCTATGGTATCTATGCAGATTGGGATTATGGTAAGCCAGTGTCGCGGGGAGTAATTTTCTCCGATAGGAAGATGTATCAACCGGGAGAAAAGGCTTGGTTGACTGGTGTGGCTGACTATTTACAGAATGGAGAAATTAAGCAGGATAAAAATTCAGTTTACCAAGTTAGTCTTACCGATCCTAATGGACGTAAAACTAATTTAGGTACGAAAACTACCAATGAGTTTGGCACTTTCTCCCTAGAGTTACCCATCAGTAAAACTCAGCCCTTGGGTTACTATACAATCCTGGCAAAGGGTAAACAAGGACAGGAAATTACCGGGGAGTTGCGGGTAGCTGAGTTTAAACCGCCCAATTTTAAGGTAGAGTTGAAGATAGATAAAGAATTTGTTCAAATAGGCGATCGCATCACAGTTAAAGCTAGCAGTAATTATTTATTTGGGGCACCAGTGGAAGGAGGCAAAGCCAAGTATTTTGTCACCCGCAACCGCACTTATTTTACACCCAAGGGTTGGTCAGAATTTAGTTTTGGTAGGCAATGGTTTTGGCCAGAAGAATCCCCCAGTTTACCTAGTGATGTGGTGCAAGCTAATACCCTATTGGATAACCAGGGCAATAGTAGCCAAAGTTTTACCATTGCCAAAGATTTACCCTACCCCATGACTTATCGGGTAGATGTGCAGGTGGCGGATGTTTCTAACTTATCGGTAGCAAATTCTCAAACAATTACTGCCTTACCTAGTAATAAACTAATTGGGTTAAAGAGTAACTTTGTCGGTGAAGCGGGTAAAGATTTACCAGTGTCAGTCATTGTTACCGAACCTACAGGTAAAGCAATAGAAAATCAACGGGTACGTTTAGAATTACAACAAATTAAATACAGTAGCGTCACAAGGGTTGTGGAAGGTAGTCGCGCCGCCAAAAATCAGGTTGAATACAAAACAGTTGCCAAAGCAGAGGTAACATCTGCCAAAAATCCCCAATCTGTAACTCTCACACCACCCACATCAGGTTCCTACCGTATCCGAGCTAATTTTAACAATTGTAGAGACGTTACATGTAACGTCTCAGCCACCGATAGGCAAATTTGGGTAGCGGGAGATAATCCCGTGTTTTGGGGTACTAGGGATAAGGATGTTTTGGAACTGAAACTGGATAAAAAAGAATATAACCCTGGTGAAACCGCCACCGTCTTACTGCAATCTCCTTACCCAGAAGCAGAATTGTACTTTGCTGTGGTGAAAGACAAACCCCTATATCAGCAAACTCTCAAAATTACAGGCAGCGCGCCGCAAATTCAATTCCCAGTCACCCCGGAAATGTTACCCAACGCAGCAGTACAAGCAGTATTAGTGCGTCATGGTAAACCTTTAAATCAAGTAGAGCCAGGAAGTTTAGATAAATTAGTCAAGATTGGTTTTGCTGACTTTCAGGTGAACTTGCAAAATAAACAGTTAAAAGTACAAGTTAAACCAACACAAACATCCCTAGAACCGGGAACAGAGCAAACATTACAACTACAACTGCAAGACAACCAAGGAAACCCCACTCAAGGACAATTAACAGTCATGGTGGTAAATGAAGCAGTACTGCAACTATCTGGCTATCGCCCTCCGGATTTAATAGATACGGTGTATGCCAACCATCCCATCACCACCCGGTTTAGTGATAATCGCAAAGATGTGGTGGTACAACAACAATCTCTCACTAAACCCAAAGGTTGGGGGTATGGTGGAGGATTGTCTTCCGGTGCCGCAGGTACGCGGGTGCGTACAGATTTTCAGGCTTTAGCTTACTACAATGGCTCCCTGGTTACAGATAATGATGGTAGAGCAGAGGTGACATTTAAACTCCCCGATGACTTAACCACATGGCGGGTAATGGTTGTCGCCACCGATGGCAATCTCCGCTTTGGTAAGGGAGAAGAAACCTTTATTACTACAAAGCCATTACTAACCAATGCCATCCTACCCCAATTCGCCCGTCCTGGAGATAACTTTCAAGCCGGGTTATCAGTCACTAACAACACTGGAAAGCAAGGAAATCTGCAAATTGATGGGGAAGTTAGGGGTGCAGTCAAATTTTTTGGTAAGAACCCCACAACTGTCAACTTACAAACCAAAACAGAATCAGCCACCCGCGCTTACCGTTTCCCGATGGTGGCAGAGAATGAGGGAGAAGGTAAAGTTCGTTTTACCACCCAACTAAATAATATCGCCGCCGATGCTTTTGAAGTTCCTTTAGAAATTAAACCACAGCAAATTACAGAACAAGTGGTAGAAACTGGCGTTACCCAGAAACAGGCGAAGATTCCTTTAAATATTGATAAAAAAGCTGTTCCCGAAGCTGGAGGTTTAGATATTCAACTGGCGAGTACTCTCATCCCAGAAATCAAAGCACCAGCTAGAAAGGTGTGGGATGAGGATAACTTACCCTTTGCAGAGCCAGCAGCAAGTCAACTACTTATTGCTGCAAATCTGGAAACCTTAGGTAAAAAATACGGGGTTGCAGAATTAAGGAACCGCAAAGGCGCGAAGGACGCAAAGAAAAGAGTTTCTGATAGAGAGAGAGAGAGAGAAGAAAAGCAAACCTTTGCCGAATTTAATCCTCGCAAACAAGCAACCCAAGCCATTGAACAGTTGCAAAAACTACAACTAGCAGATGGTGGTTTTGCAGCTTATCCGGGACAGAAAAAATCCGATCCTTGGATTACTCCTTATGTAGCCGAGTCTTTAACTCAAGCGCGTCAGGCGTTCCCCAACTCAGTCAATGCAGGGATGATATCTCGCCTCAAGGGATATTTACAGAAAGTGTTGGCTAATCCGAGAAAATACTCGGTTTGTACAAAACAGTTGTGTAAAAATCAACTTAGACTGCATAGCTTAATCGCCCTAGCAGAATTGGGAGACAAACGTAATACCTTCCTCGCCGATATCTACCAACAACGCCAGGAATTTGATTTTGTTACCCAAGTGAAACTAGCGCGATACCTCTCCCAGTTCCCTGAATGGCAGGATGAATCCCAACAACTATTCCAACAACTGCAACAAAATATCTATGAAACCGGACGTACCGCCACAGTCAGTTTACCACCCAGTTGGTCATGGATGAGTTCCCCCACCACTGCCCAAGCCCAAGCATTACGCCTATTTATCAACCAAGAAGCCAAACCAGAAGTCATTGATAGACTCTTACAAAGCCTACTGGGATTAAGAAGGGATGGCACATGGCAAAATACCTATAATAATGCCCAAGCACTCACAGCTTTAGTCGAATACAGCCAATTACAACCTACCCCACCCAACTTTGTCGCCACCGTTAAATTAGCCGGGAAGCAACTAGGGAAACATCAATTCGTCGGCAATCGCAATCCCAGCTTCGATATCAAAGTACCGATGGATAAGTTACCCCGTGGGCGACATGATTTACTACTACAAAAATCTGGCAAAGATAGCTTACATTACTTACTCGCCTACCGCTACCGCCTACAAGGTAAACAACCAGGGAGATTTAACGGCTTGCGGGTAACAAGGGAAATCCGCAAAGCCAACGCAGAGAAAGTCTTGCAAAAAGTTGGTTTATATGCATTCGACAAGCCATTTAGCACCAAAACCGGAGAAGTATTTGACATTGGTTTAGAAATTATTACTGACCATCCCGTGGATCATATAATTGTGACAGATCCCCTCCCAGCCGGGTTTGAAGCCGTGGATAGAAGCTTCCAAACAACCACAGCCGCCCTACAAGCCCAAGCAGATAGCTGGCAGTTAGGATATAAAATAATATACCGCGATCGCATCGTTGCCTATGGGGATCATCTAGAACCAGGGGTTTACAGCCTCCACTACTTAGTGCGTTCGGTTACGCCTGGTGCGTTTACATATCCGGGTTCTCAAGTACACCTGCAATATGCACCGGAAGAGTTTGGTAGGGCGGCGGAGTCTACTTTGGTGTTGGAGGAGAGGTAAAATATGAATTTATCTCACGCAGAGGCGCAGAGGCGCAGAGAACAGGTTTATTATACCCACCTTTTTTCGCTCACCCAATTTGGTAGGGCGGCGGAATCTACCTTATACCAATTCACAAAAATATTGATACATATGTAGGGGATATGTAGGGGTGCTGCGGCTTGCGCCCAAGTCCATGATTTGTACCACCAGTAAAGTGAAACGGTATTAGTATTGGAGGAGAGGAATTAATAGCATGGTCAACAGACGGTGACATATATTCTCGAAGTTAGTGAAGATGGTAGTTTGTACTTACCATCAACCATACTGGGAAAAGTCCAACCAGGTACGCGCTATAAACTGGAAGTACAAGGAGAAAAACTCATTTTGCATCCAGATAGATTAGACGAAGTACGTTAAAACTGATAACTTGCAGCAATCTCGTTTAGCCCACATTCCCACCTTGAAATAAATTTCAAGGCTAATAAACCAAGTACGTTAAAACGCACTCTCCTGCCTTACAAGCGTCTGATTTATCAGACTTTGCCTACTCGCTGTGGG